>CAZAMT010000023.1:0-27659 GCA_964486145.1 uncultured Bacteroidales bacterium | reverse complement strand
TCAACAGGCTTAACAGAACAAGAAATTAACGAATTGAAATAATAACAAATGGTAACGTTTCATATACGTAGCCTTTATCCATTTATTGGGTTCGCTTTTTTTTAACCTTTGAATGGACTTTGAGAGGGCATTGAATAGAACAGGTATTTATTTGCTGCTTCAACTTCGGGCAGGGTAACAGCCAAATCCAACAATTCCGTTCGCGTGCGAAACCGTATTGAAGGATTATCAGGTTCCAGTAGACGGTTGATGATACCTTGATCAGCCGTGATTCAATTAAACATTAAAACGGATATGAAGAATATCTCCGTCATCCACGATGTAATTTTTGCCTTCGACATGCAATTTGCCGGTATCTTTGCAGGCTTGTTCAGAGCCAAGTGTAATAAAATCTTCGTATTTCATTACCTCTGCACGGATAAAGCCCCTTTCAAGATCACTGTGGATAACACCGGCAGCCTGGGGTGCCGTCATACCCTTTTTTACAGTCCAGGCACGGATTTCTTTTGGGCCGATTGTAAAAAACGATTGAAGGTTGAGCATGTCATACGCTGATCTTACAAGCCGGTTTACACCGGGTTCAGCCAGTCCGGCATCATCAAGAAATTCTTTACGGTCAGTTTCTTCTTCCAAATCAGCTATCTCGGCTTCCATTTCAGCAGCCACAATGATGGTTTCTGTATGCTGATCTTTTACAAATTTTTTTACCTGGTCAACATAGTTGTTACCTGAAATGGCCGATGCTTCATCAACATTGCAAACATACATTACGGGCTTGACAGTCAATAAAAACAGGTCATCGATGTATTTTTTATCATCATCTTTGACCGGCGCTGTGCGGGCATTTTGAAAGGATTCAAGATGCTCTTTATAAATTTTTAATACTTCAATTCCATGTCTGGCATCTTTATCTCCCGATTTTGCAACCTTTTCCAAACGGTAAATCTTTTTCTCAACTGATTCAAGGTCTTTTACCTGAAGCTCAAAATCGATTGTTTCAATATCACGGACGGGATCTACGGAACCATCAATATGAGGCAGGTTTTCATCGTCAAAGCACCTGACAACATGAATCAATGCATCCGTATTTCGAATATCGCCAAGGAACTGATTGCCAACACCCTGCCCTTCACTTGACCCTTTCGTTAATCCGGGAACATCTACGATTTCAACCGTGGCTGGTATGACTTTCTCTGTTTCCTGTCTTTTTTCAAGCTCTTTTAACCTGGGATCCGGCACATTGATGATACCTATATTCGATTTGTTTGAGCTGAAGGCATAGTCAGAGGTTTCTCCCTTTGTATTTGATATACAATTAAATAGTGTTGTTTTTCCAACATTGGCAATCCCAAGTATTCCACATTTTAGCGACATAGTTTATAGCCTTATTAATTCATTCCAATAAATTGCTTGTATCGATTTATATTATATTTATTCATCGGCAAATTAAGCAAATCTAAATGATTATTATTGATTATGGGATTCAATTTTAAGCTGTAATTTTCAATATCTTTGTTGTATTAAACTTAAATATCCTATATCATGAAAAACGTATTCTCCTTTGCTTTCTGTATTGCAATGGTTTTTAGTTCCTGTGATTTTATCCTGACCGATGAAAGCATATCCGGTAATGGTAATGTTATTGAACGGGAAAGGGAAGTATCGGGTTTCCGTGGTTTGAAAGTAACCAATGGAATAGATGTATTTTTCACTCAGGGTGAAACGGAGGAGCTTTTATTAATTGCAGACGAAAATCTGCATGAACATATAAAAACCGAGGTCAGAGATGGCATTTTGAGAATCGGGAGCGATGTAAATTTGCGCAGGCCCAAAGAATTGAAAATTATGCTTAAAGTGATTGAGCTGGATAAAATTAGCATTTCCAGCGCGGGTGATGTTAGGAGTGAAAACCAGTTAATTACAGAAAATCTGGATATTGTATTAAGCAGCGCGGGTAATTTAAAATTGAATGTATCCGCAAACACTATTGATTGCAATATCAGCAGCAGCGGTGATGTGACATTATGGGGAAGTGCTGATATTTTGATTGCTGACTTGAGCAGTGCAGGTGATCTACATGCATTTGACCTGATTGCCAGGAGCGTGAAAGTTGATGTTTCGAGTGCTGGAGATGCTGAAGTACATGCTACCGGTGAAATTGAAATGAATGCTTCAAGTGCCGGAGATGTTCGATATAAAGGAATTGCCAGGGTTATTAAAAGCAATACCTCAAGTGCAGGCTCTATAAAAAAGGTTGACTGATACCGGTTTTTCTCTGGTATGTCATTCACACCTTTAAGAATTAACCGTCATGTAATAAATAAAAGGCTAAAAAATTTCTTCTTTGGTGCAGAGAAGTTATTAACAATCATTGAATTTTGGTGTTTTTAGTTTAATTATCATTTAATCAATGTGTTAATTAATTATTTTGATACGTGTAAAAATAAAAACCGATATGTTACGTTTAAAACTTTTATGAATTGGGTTTGATTTTGTATATACATTTGTTAATATCTTATGCAAATAAGATCAAAAAAATAGAGATGTACTATTGACTATTAACAATAGTATATGTAACTTTAATAGAAATTAATTCTTTTTTACATGCTTGACGAACCGTTACATATGGATGAAATCCAGCGGAGAATTGCGGAATACCAGAAAAAAATACGTTACAATTACAGCATTCTTCAAAGCGATGAGCTTGAAGATAATCAGCGACATCGTATTTTAAATGAAACCAATAATTTAAAAGATTTGGTATTTTCGCTTCAAAACCGGCTGAAGGAACTTTACCGGGAAATGTTTACAGGTTCAACAAAGGAACATGTTCGCATTTTCTTGGACGACTGAATGAATGCTCAATTTAATACAACCCGGAAGTTACTTTCGGGTTTTTTTATTTTATAACATTCCTGGTGTTAACAACGTAATATTCATTGGAATTTTAAATTCACTTAATATGAACACAATCAAGTATACCTTTTTCTATTTTGGTCTTTTTTCTTTGATAATGTTACTCATGCAGTGCAGTAAAGAAGAGGAATTGAGCAATACTCAAATGATTTCTACCAGTGGAGGCAAAGAATGGGTAACCACTGAGATGATAAGAGATACCACGGATATTACCGAAAGTATTTCCGCGTGTACTATTGACGATGTGTATAAGTTTTTTATGGATCATACGTATGAGGAACTTCCCGGTGATACATCCTGTTTGCAAGGAGACAGTATCGCAGTTATAGGCTCATGGTACATGAATGATATACAAACATTGTTGCAGGTTGCAGTTGACGGTGATACGTCAGAATATATTATTCGTGAGTTGGAAAAGAACAAAATTCGTTTGTTTTATGTGGAACAGGAATCGGGACGACAGTTTTTGTGGACATTAAAACCCAGATAAATGTGAAGAATAGACATAAAAAAACCGGCTATTGCCGGTTTTTTTATGTCTATTCTTCTTCCTGTTCCGCTTCGTGAGCTTTCAGCAATTCTTCCTGAACATCTCCGGGTACCGCTGAATATTCGGCAAATTTCATGTTATACATTGCCCGACCGCCGGTAAGCGAGCTCAATGATGTAGAATATTTATTCATTTCAGCAAGCGGTACTTTGGCTTTTATTTTTTCAAATCCTTTTTCACTAGTCATACCCTGCATAATACCGCGACGACCCTGCAGGTCACTCATAACATCACCCATGCGATCGGATGGTACCCAAACCTCAACATCAAAAATGGGTTCAAGAATTTTCGGGCCTGCTTTTTTGAATGCCATACTGAATGCATTACGTCCGGCAAGTTTAAAGGAAATTTCATTGGAATCTACGGGATGCATTTTTCCATCGTATACGTACACCGCGATATCTCTTGCATAAGAACCTGTTAATGGTCCTTCTTCCATTTTTTCCATAATGCCCTTCAAAATGGCCGGCATAAAACGTGCATCGATGGAGCCCCCAACGATACAGTTGTAATAAAGCAACTTACCACCCCAGGGTAGCGAATGTTCTTCCGTATCTCTCACAGAAATCTTCATATCCTTACCATCAGATTTAAAGGTGCTTTTGGGTTGGTAACCTTCAGTAACCGGTTCAATAAACATATGAACTTCCCCAAACTGTCCTGCACCACCTGATTGTTTTTTGTGTCGGTAATCCGACTGGGCAACTTTGGTAATCGTTTCCCTGTAGGGAATTTTGGGAGGATACAGTGTTGTTTCAATTTTAAATATATTATCAAGGTGCCATTTGAGTAAGTTGATATGGTATTCACCCTGTCCTGAAATGATGATTTGTTTTAATTCTTTTGAATATTCAATAACAATGGTTGGGTCTTCTGCATGCATCCTATTTAAAGCTTCACCCAATTTCTCCTCATCGCCTTCACTGTTTGGCTTTATAGCAGTCCGGAATTTAGGCTCGGGAAACTCAATGGGTTTCCATTTCCAGTCTTCACTGGATACATTTAATGTATTATTGATTTTTGTTGATTTGAGTTTAACGGTTGCGCCAATATCTCCTGCCATCATTTCACTTACTTTTGTTCGGTTTTTACCTGCAGGGGCAAAAATCTGACTAATGCGCTCTTTTGTTGAATTGTTTTGATTGACCAGATCCATGCTTTCGGAAACCTTTCCTGACATAACCTTGAAATATACAATCTCACCGATGTGCGATTCAATGGATGATTTGAAAACAAACAATGAAGTTGGGCCATTGGCATCCAACACTATTTTATTTCCTTCTTCATTTTCCTCTGAGGGCATTTCATCCGGGGTTGGAGCAACATTCGTTATAAATTCCATTACCCTTGATATCCCCATATTTTTCTTGGCGCAACTGCAAAAAACAGGAAAGATTCCTCTTTGAACCAACCCTTCCTTAATTCCTTTCCTCATTTCATCTTCTGTCAGGGTTTCTTTTTCAAAGAAAATCTCCATCAATGATTCATCGTTCTCTGCTGCTTTTTCAACAAGTTCATTTCGCAATTCTTCAGCCTTGTCTTTTTCATTATCAGGAATATCCATTATCTCTGGTTTGCTGTCGTCACCTTTAAATTTATACATTTTCATGGTGATAACATCAATAATGGAATCAAATTCAGGCCCGGGATTTACAGGATACTGAATGATGGTTACATTGTTGCCAAAACTTTCTTTGGCCATTTCAATGGTCTTGTCAAAGTTGGTCTTATCATGATCAAGTTGATTAGCAACAAGAATTACAGGCACATTGTATTTCTCCATGTACCTTGAATGAATTTCTGTTCCAACCTCAATGCCATTTTGAGTATTTAAAAGCATAAGGGTAATATCGGCCACACTCAACGAAGATACCAAACCACCTACAAAATCATCAGCACCCGGGGCATCTAAAATATTGATTTTTTTATTGTTGTATTCTGTATGTAATACTGAGGAATATACAGAGTTGCCATTTTCATGTTCAATTGGGTAATAATCTGAAGCAGTATTTTTATGGTCTACATCACCTCTTCGGTTAATTACTCCACCTTCAAACAGCATCGCTTCGGCAAATGTTGTTTTACCTGATCCAGAATTACCGGATAATACGACATTATGAATTTGGTTTGTTTGGTAAACTTTCATTTTAATTTATTCGTTTGTAATTAGACAACAATTTTTTCAGGCTTAGTACCTGTAATTTTGCGAGTTGCAAAAGTAACAAATTTTTTATACATGCATGCATATTGAAAATTAATTTCGTTTCCATTTTAACTGATACAGTTATTGCCTCCTGAATTCTGAATTTTACAATTATTTAGAATGCAACAGCAATTCCCGGTAGGAACAGGGAAGCGTCTAAAACGGATTGCCATAGTTCTTTTTTCTGAACATTTGGGTATTTTTTGAAGACGATACCTTCGGTAACAATAATGAGCATGAGAGGTACCAGGAATTGAATATCAGCAAAAAATGGTAGTTTAACTGAGGATCAAGACTTAAAAACCGAATAAAACGATAAATCGTTGAAGTATCCAAATAATCATTGATTATGTAACCGTGCTCTTATAAAAGTCACAACTTTCCAACGATCTTCTTCACTAATCATGGGGCCATGTGCTCCCATCAAACCAAAACCAACAGTGATATTATGGAAAAATTCGCCGTCTGGTTTTACTTTCGCTTTATCAGCAATTAAACTTGCAGGTTGATATGTGTACAGTCCTTCTGTGAAGAGATAACCTTTACCATCTCCTTTTTCACCATGACATTGCAGGCAGAAGATATTATATACTTCCTGGCCGCGTTTAATAACCTTTTCGGTGGCTGAATACGGATTTTTCAGAAATTTCCCTGCTTTTTCCATTCCCTCGACCGTTTTTTGGAAAGGATAAGGAAAGTCACCCCGGGGCACCGTTCCGGTTGCCGGTTCGCGCATGGTTTTTTTATCTTCATAAACCGGATTTTCGGTATACGATTCATAGGCCCGCGAATCATCCATGTCGGGTATGTAAGCATATCCCGGATTGTTATTATCTCTGTCACAGGCTATAAAAACCATAAGCGCTAATAACAATAATATATTCCCCTTTTTTACCTTTACTTGCATAAATACAGTGTTAATTAATTCATATTTTGCTGTGTGGTTTGTTGAACATTTGGTAAGACCTTGTTATTTGGTTAAATATTATCATATTCTAAACTTTCTTTATAAAAGGGATGTTTTTCAGGCACCAGAGATGTTTTGGTAAGGGCATTCAGTACCACTAATAAAAACAAGCCGATATAACCAACAGTTAAACCGATTTCAAATATTCCTATTCCAGCTTCTTCATGCCCCACTGCACCTGGCATAATAGCCAGGTAAAGGTCAATCCAGTGTCCGCAAAAAACGATAATCGAAGCAATTGCCAAAATGGTTAACCGCCTTTTCGCCCCTCTTGTCATCAGGATCAGAAAAGGTGCAAAAAAGTTAAGCCCAAGATTCAGGAAAAACAATACCCTGAAATTTTCAAGTCGTTGAACGTAATAAATGGTTTCTTCGGGAATGTTACTGTACCAGATAAGCATAAACTGCGAAAACCATAAATATGCCCAGAAAATGCTAAAGGCAAACAAATATTTACCTAAATCGTGTAAATGTTCTGCGTTTACGTGGGGTAAATATCCCGCTCCTTTTAAAGATACAACAAGAATTATAATTACCGCGATGGCACTAACAAAAATACTTGAAAAGATATACCATCCGTAAAGTGTACTAAACCAGTGTGCATCGATCGACATCAGCCAGTCCCATGCAGAGGTTGAACTGGTAATTGCAAAAAATACAATAAACAAAGCAGCATATGTTCTGCTGGTTTTAAAATATTTTAAATCACCCTCTACGTCATTTTTTATGCTTAACTGCCGGATTTTCCAGGCAAAAAATATCCAACCAATTAAATAAATGACCATACGGATGGAAAAAAACGGCATGTTCAGGTATGGCTTTTTATGAAGCAGGATCTCATCAAGGTGTTCGGTATGTGTCCAGTGATAGATATCGTGTGCGCCTATGAGTATTAGTATCATAAAAACCGACGCAACCGGAATGTACATACTCATTGCTTCCGGTATTCTAACAATACTGACATGCCAGCCGGAGTCAGCAAGGATATGCACTGCAATAAAAACAAGTGCACCGAGGGCAATGGCCAGGAAATAAAAATTATTAAGCAGGATATTTGACCAAATGCGATGACCATGTATCTCGTTTGAGAATATTCCATATCCAAGAGCCAGTAGTCCAATAACTATCAGAATGATAAATAAGATTTTACTATTTCGTTTAAATACAAATGTATTTTTCATGGAGTTATCCAATTTATTTTATTTTTCCTGCACTTTAATGTCCTTTGCACCGGTTTGATTTAAATGCTCTTTAAAACTGTTTAGATTTTCTTCATCATCACTTTCGGGTTCGAGAAGAACAAGAAACCTGTCATCAGTAATATTGGCATCATAGATGGTGTTTTTGGCTCCCATGCCCAGCTTTGATCGAATCAGGAAGGCAAACACCATTGCAAATGCCGAGAAAAGCACCGTTAACTCAAAGGTAATCGGCATAAACGAAGGCAGTGAAAGGTAGGGTTTACCGCCATATACAATTGGGTAATCAATGGTGTTGACCCAAATTTGAAATCCCAGGCCGGTTGCGGCTCCAATGGCTCCGGCCCAGAACCCGACCTTCGGAATATTCGAACGTCGGTATTTTAAAAGATGTTCCAATCCATGTACCGGAAAAGGCGTAAATACATCACCAATGGGAATGCTTTTTTCTTGCAGCATCTTAATGGCTGATTTTAGATCCTTCTCGTCTTCAAAATAACCGGTAACAACCTTTTTATTCATTTGTATTACCTCGTTTTAAAAATTTTTCACCAGATGATTTCAGGACACTTTTTACCTCAGCAATAGCAATCACAGGGAAAAACTTGATAAAAAGTAAAAAGCAGGTAAAGAACAATCCAAGTGTGCCAATGAATATTCCAACTTCAACGAGGGAGGGAGTGTACATTGACCAGCTTGACGGCAGATAATCCCTGTGCAATGAAGTGACCACAATTACAAATCTTTCAAACCACATTCCGATATTTACAAAAATGGATATAATAAATGTGAACAACAGACTTCTTCTTATTTTTTTAAACCAGAACAACTGTGGAGTGATTACATTGCATGTCATCATTGTCCAGTAGGCCCACCAATATGGTCCAGTAGCCCTGTTAATGAATGCAAAAAGTTCGTATTCAACGCCGGAGTACCATGCAATAAAAAATTCACTCAAATATGCAATTCCTACGATGGAGCCTGTGGCAATGATAACCTTGTTCATTGATTCAATGTGCCCTATGGTAATGTATTCCTCCAGTTTGAGTGCTTTTCTTGTCACAATAAGCAGGGTTTGCACCATAGCAAATCCCGAAAAAACGGCCCCGGAAACAAAATAGGGTGGAAATATCGTTGTATGCCAGCCAGGAATAACCGACGTGGCAAAGTCAAAACTAACAATTGTATGAACGGACAAAACCAGAGGTGCCGCAAGTCCTGCCAAAATCAAACTCATGGATTCGTGTCGCTGCCAGTGCTTTGCCGAACCAGTCCAGCCAAAACTCAGAAGACCATACATTAGTTTTTGCCATTTTTTCTTAACCTTATCTCTGATGGTACCGATATCAGGAATAAGCCCCATATACCAGAAAACAAGAGAAACCAGAAGGTATGCGGTAATGGCAAAAACGTCCCACAAAAGCGGGGAGTTAAAATTTACCCATACCTGTCGTGTATTGGGATATGGAAGGATAAAAAAACCAAGCAACAGTCGTCCCATATGGATCAAGGGAAACTGTCCGGCACACATTACAGCAAAAATTGTCATAGCCTCTGCTGAGCGGTTTATGCTGGTTCTCCATTTTTGTCTGAATAACAACAGGATGGCGGATATAAATGTGCCAGCATGCCCGATACCAACCCACCACACAAAGTTGGTTATACCCCAACCCCAGCCAATGGTTCGGTTTACACCCCAGGTACCTATACCATACCATACTGTAACAACAACAAGTACTACAAACATGAACAAGGCCAGGCCGGAAACAGTTACACCTGCCAGCCAGACTTTACCAGGCTTGGTTTTAATCGGACGATAAATGTCTTCCGTTACCTGCTGGTAGCTCTTTTCTCCTTCGATTAGGGGCTCTCTGATGGGAGATACGTACATTCTCGATTATATTTATTTATGCTTCGTTTGTTTTATTTCTTATTTTGGTCAGGTAACCAACGGATGGCAGGGTATGCAATTCTTCAAGCAAATGGTAATTTCTTTCGTTCGCAAATGCTTTTGAGATTCTGCTGTTTTCATCGCTCAGGTCACCAAATACGATGGCTTCAGCCGGGCATGCCTGTTCACATGCTGTTTTAACATCCCCGTCCCTGAGTTTCCTGCTTTCCAGTTTGGCATTTAATTTACTTTCCTGAATCCGCTGAATGCAAAAAGAGCATTTTTCAATGACTCCTTTGGCCCGGACGATTACATCCGGATTAAGCACCAGACGGCGGATATCAATTGTCATTCGGGCGGGATCGACCGTGTTTTTGGGTATCGCATCCGCCGTTGTGTAATCGTGAAAATTAAATCTACGAACTTTGTACGGACAATTATTGTTGCAATATCTTGTTCCGATGCAGCGGTTGTAAGCCATTTGATTGACACCCTCCGAACTGTTATTGGTAGCTGCAACCGGGCAAACGTTTTCGCATGGTGCATTATCACAATGCTGACACATGACAGGTTGAATCAACACTTCCGGATTTTCCGGATCACCTGAAAAATACCTGTCGATTCGAATCCAATGCATTTCATGAACCCTTGTAACTTCCTCTTTTCCGACCACCGGAACGTTGTTTTCTGCTGAGCACGCGATCAAACATGCGCTGCATCCAGTACATGAATTCAGGTCAATAGCCATTCCCCAGTGATGCCCCGGGAAATGCCTCTTTTCATACATTGAGGTATGCAGTTTCTGGTGTTTTTCATGCAATTCATTTCCTGCTGCCGAATCATTGAGATATTCCTCCAGAGTGGCTTCCCTGACAATGGGGCGTCCTTCCATGGAATGATGCGTTTGAGTCATGGCAAAAGTATGCTCGCCTCCGGCTTTTTGGAAACTTATATTTTCCAAATGGTACTTTCGTATACCTGTTTCAACAGGCATTAATGGAAATGCATCGCTACCCACGCCCCTGCCGACAATACCTGATTCGCGGCGTCCATAACCCAGCGCAACGGATATGGTTTGCTTGTTTTGACCGGGCTGAACAAGTACCGGCACATGCAATTTATTATTGATAAGGATATAATCCCCTGTTTCAAGATTGTTTTCCGCGGCAAAAGAAGGTGAAACACATGCATAATTATCCCATGTTATTTTAGATACTGGATCAGGCATTTCCTGAAGCCATGGATTGTTCGCATGCTGACCATTTCCAATCGCGATGGTTTCATAAAATTCAAGGTCGGGTGAATTACCAGAAGGCGCATGAAATCTTATCTCTGATAAAAAGGCATTGTTAAATGCAGGCTGCCCTGTTTCAGTGCTTTCTGTTTCCAGAACTCCATCGTGAAGACTTTTATTCCAAAACATTAAAAAGTCGTAATCTGGATCTGAGTGCGGCATAAATCGGTTTCTCCAGTTGTTTTTTAGATAGGTCAGGTAATCTGTGTTGTTTCCTGCCCATTTCAAAAGTGATTCTTCAAACTGACGCGTATCATGAATCGGGCGAATAGCTGGCTGCGAAAGGCTTAACTGGCCCTTCCAGGGCTCTGCATCTCCCCATGATTCCAGTGCATGGTGATTGGGACAAACAAATTGGGTCGCTGCTGATGTTTCATCAAGCTGGCACGACAAACTGATGGATAATGGTACATTGCCAAGTGCTTTTTTAAATCGATCACCCATGGGGTGCTGGTAAACCGGATTTACCCCATGTATCATCACTCCGGCAACACTTCCGGCTTCCATCTGCCCGATAAGGGCAAATAATGCGGCATCGTCACCGCGGCGGATGTTGTGCGACGCGCCCATGCTGATGGTTTTTCCGTAATTCTTTAATTCAACGTTTATGGCATTTACCAACAACTGGTGGTACGGATCATTGGAACCTGAAACAACAAGGGAGCTACCGCTGTTTTCTATGAGATACCCGGCAATTTTTTTCAAATCAACAGGTGCTGAATCTGTTGAAACCTTTATATTTCCTAAGGTTCCGGCAATCAGGTTATACAAATTGGCGAGAACTACACCTGTTTCGGAAGGACGGATAGTGTATCGTTCATCAGCGTTTGCTCCGGTAAGCGACATGCCCGATTCAATCTGAATATGCCTTGACATGGTTTTTTTGTCGTGGCTCAGTTTTCTTGTTGATGCGTATTGACGGGTGTATTCAATCGGTGCCAGCCATGTACCCAGAAAATCTGCACCAACACTAACAATCACCTTCGCCTTATCGAAGTGGTACCGGGGAATTACCCGCTGGTTGAATGACATCTTATTGGCTTCAAGTATTCCGTGAGCTGAACTTGGATCAAATACGATGTGCTCAAGACCGGGATACTGTCCTTTAAATTCATCAATTACTTTTTGCGTGGTTGGGCTTATGATGGTTGATGTAAGAAGAACAAGTTTCTTGTTTGTGTTTTTTATTTCAGATAGGTGCCGCAGGATTTCTTCATCAGCGAGGGGCCAGGTAATATCAGCCCCGTTTTTTTGTGGCATTTTATACCTTGTATCATCATATAAACTTAGCACAGAAGCTTGCACACTTGCATTTGTACCCCCGTTTGTTACGGGCGATAATTCATTTCCTTCGACCTTGATAGGCCGACCATCCCTTACTTTTACAAGCAAGCTGCAATAATCCTTTCCGTCAAAGTAACTTGTTGCATAAAAATTCGCTTTGCCTGGCGTAACCTCCTCGGGTTTAATGAGATATGGTATGGCTTTGGTAACTGGTCTTTTGCAACTCGCGGCCAGGGCAGCGGACGTAATGCTAAACCCAAAAAATTTGAGAAAATCCCTTCGGGAAGCATTGTTTTTGGTTTCCATAAGGCTTACCAGGGAAACATCATGCTTTACTGAGGGGGCTTCTGCGGTATTCTTGTTTTTTAGTTCTTCTATGCTTCTCCAATAGGTCTTCATTCCTCAATGTTTTTATGAATCTACAATTAGTAATGGCATTTCATACATTCGGCACCACCGAGATTTGCAACTGTCACAGAATCTATCTCACCATTTTTAATTGATTCATGAAATTCTTCATATGTCTCGTAATAATCGTTTTCAAGGAACTGAACAGATCTGGTTCGGTGACAATCAAGGCACCAGCCCATTGATAAATCCGAATGTTGTTTAAGTACATGCATTTCTTCAACAGGCCCATGGCATTCCTGGCAATCCAACTGTCCTGCTTTTACATGTTGGGCATGACTAAAAAACACATGGTCGGGCAATCGATGAACACGGGTCCATTCAATAGAAATACTGTCGTTCATTGCTTCCCAGATTTTATTGATTTCAAAGGCTCCTGATCGCGATCCTTCTCTTACCACGAGGTGACAGTTCATACAGAGGCTTACCGACGGGATGCCCGCAGATTTGCTTTGCTCTGCCGTGTGATGACAATAAAGACAGTCTGTTTTGTTTTGACCGGCATGCACCTGATGCGAAAATTTCACAGGTTGCAGAGGCGCATAACCTTCCGATCGGCCCAGTGCAATGGCTTCCTGAGCAACCATCTCAATGATAAAATAAGTAGCAACTAAAATAACAGTGAGGTGTACGGCTTTGAATTTCAGTATTTTTTTGGTAGTAAGATCAACCAAAACAACAATGACGATGATTAGTAGACCAATAAACTTCAGTAGTTTGTTTATGGTCGGTTTCTTTCCCTCTATGCCTGTTTCTTTCACATGCTTAAGGTATAATTGCACCAGTTCAATATCTTCAGGAGGCAACCGGATACCAACGTGAGCTTCTTCCAGTCTCGCGGTTCCAAACGGGTCTAATAAAACTTCTGCAAAATCTGTACTATCCATGTCGGCAGAGGTCAATGCTATTTCGTAAGCAGAAGGATTCCAGTTTAGTGTATCAATATATCTGGTATTATGGCAACCCGCACAGTTAACGCCATCTTCACCTTTGATCCGAACCAATCCATGGAATAGTCTTTCGCCCCGTTTAATATCATATTCATTCCCGTGTCCTGAGGATTCCCCGTGATCTCCGGAAATATGAGCTTTTTCATCTAAATTTTCTCCTGATGTTGCATCGGCAGTTAAAGAGGAAGTATCGATGATTTCTTCATCCGAAGCTATAATTGAATCCTGCGGTTGTGTAACTGAATTCTCCTGAGCTGAAAGGGAAATTGCTACATAAATAAAAATAAAAAAGTTTAACCAAAACCTGATCATCGAACCAGTATTATACTTCAGGCTACATTTCTCCATCCTGTTTCAAATAATAAATTTTTCAAATTGCTTTCATTAGGTTGAACGCGGCTTATTGTAAAAACAATCATTTTCATACATTCTATGGTTGCATGCACGAAAAAACGATTTCAAAGATAACAAATATAAATCTTTTCATTATTTAAGCATTTTATTTATCCTAAATTTGGACTATATAACATTTGTCTAAATAAACACAGATAGTTACATGAATTTTTTTGTGGTAATTATTTAAAGGGATTACCTGAAATTACAGGTAAAGATGTATAAATCCGGTTCTGTTCACTTCTCCATCTTCCGATGAAATGGTATAATAGTAAACGCCGGGGTTTAGTTTTTGGCCAGAAAGTGTGATACCATCCCAAACAATTACCGGAGCATCGCTCTTAAATAAAATATTTCCATATCTGCTGTATACTCTAAAGTTGAGCTTGTCAATACCATTGTATCGGACGATAAAGAGGTCATTCTCACCATCGTTGTTGGGTGTAAAAATATTTGGAATAAACACTTCTTTTTTAACAAGTACTCTTCTTGTGAGTTTGGACTGACACGCGGGAAATCCATCAACGGATACGTTCAAATTAACGAGATATCTGCCTGTGTCAGGAAATGTGCGCACGATTGTTCTTCCCGAAGCAGTAAATTCGTCATCAAACCGCCAGTTACGGTTGTAGGTAACGATTTCCTCAAGTGGTTGGCGTAGATTTCGAAATACGTAATTAAATGTACCTAACCCGAGAGTGTCTTTAAACAAAAAGGTGGAGTCAGGATTTGGATATACCGCGATGTAATTGTTTTTTACTTCGGATGTTGTGTTATTAATGGTTAGCGAGACCGTATAGATGCCAAAGTCGTTGTAATTAAAAACTGGATTTTGTTCTTCGGAATCAATGGAGTTATCTCCATCAAAATCCCATTGCCATGAAGTTGCCCCGGTTGAAAGATCCGTGAATTGTACCGTCAGGTTACCACATCCTTTCAGAGTATCAGCCCTGAAATCGGGTACCTGAGAATGAAGTTGCAGGCAAGTTATCAACAAAGAGACGAAAATTAAAACCCGTTTCATATTCATAAAGTATAGAATATCCTGTAAATATAGTAATTGCAATATCTTTCTATGAAATTTTTTCTGTCATTTTTTGAACAACTTTTAAATTGTTAAAAAACTCTTTGGCAAAAACACGAAGTATGGTATACGAAGGAATTGCAAGCACCATTCCGGTAATGCCGGCCACGCTTCCTGCAATCATGATAACCAGGAATATTTCAAGGGGGTGAGCATGTACACTGCTTGAATATATCAGTGGCTGAAATAAAATATTATCAATTATTTGCACCGATACGAAGACGAGTGCCATGTATCCAACAAGTGGGAGGAGTTCATTATAGAAGGGCATATTAAGGTGCGTTGCAATACCGAGAACAGTACCTAAAAGGCCTCCCATGACCGGGCCAAGGTATGGAATAATGTTCATTAGCCCGACCACCAGTCCGATGACCAGCCCGTGCCTGAAGCCAACCCCTATGATAGTCATGCCAATGGTAATAAGGATGATTATACTGGTTATCTGGAGAAGAATGCCCAGAAAATACCTGCGCAACAACATTCGTACAGAACTTAACGCATGTCTTACGGAAGGTTCATATTTCGTTGGGACAAACAGTAAAATGGTGTTCGAAAGCAAGGATGAATCCTTCAAAAAGAAAAAGGTGATAAATGAAATTGAAAAAACTGCAATAAAAAGGTTTCCCAACACCGAAGCTATTGAACCAAATAAATTGGATACAAACGAGTAATTTAATAATGAGACAAGGTAATTCGTTACTTGTTCTTCAAGTGATATATACTCTTTGTTCAGGGTGTAATTGTTTATCAATGCTTCAAGTTTTTCTATCGGCCCCTTCAGGTTTTCGATAACTTCCGTTACATTAATTTTTGACAATTGGTTTGCTTCGTTTGCAATTAATGGTACGAAAACCCTGAAAAATGTAATAAATACAATCCATAACAATAACAGTGTCAGCAGTGCAGAAATACCTTTTGGTAATTTAAATTTTTTGATCTTCAATTGATCTAAAAAATCAACCACCGGCTTGCCAATGAGCGATAAAATGGATGAAATAAGGATATAGGCAATGATGTTTTTAAAATACCATAAAATAAAAACAACTGCCGAAATGATAAGTGCTATGAGTAGGTATCTGCCAAAATTTTTCACAAGATCATATTTTGAGCAAATATAATAATTTACCTAATCGTTGAATTTCACAATTTACAAATCAGTTAACAAAAATTTAACATAAGCATGGCAACTATAGGAAACTATCATTGTTTGTAGATCATTAACTAATACCAATATAATATGACATATCTTGAAAGAGCCCAAAAAATGTATCAAATGATTGGTGAAGGCAACATGCTTGAAGCATTTGAAACCTATTATCACGATGATGTGGTGATGGTTGAAGCAACTGGCGATAAACGCGAAGGCAAGGATGCTAATCGGGAGTTTGAAAAAAACTGGTTAGCCGGTATTAAGGAAATGCATGGAGGTGGTGTGAACGCAATTACCTCCAATGAAGATGCTGGAGTGACCATGGTCGAAGCCTGGACTGATATGACATTTAAAGACGGTAACCGCATGAAAATGGAGGAGGTAGCAGTTCAGAAATGGGATGGAGATAAAATTATTCATGAACGTTTTTATTACAATGCCTGATTATAAGCCTGGCAGGTCATGAATATTTTGCACGAGTGATTGTTAACTACCTGTTGAAAATCAATTTACTTCATTGTAAGTTGATTTTTGTATTTTTGTGAAAACCTTTCAAGAATGAAGCAATACCTTGATCTACTGGAACATGTGTTGAATAAGGGAACTCAAAAAAGTGATCGAACAGGTACAGGCACCATTAGTGTGTTCGGGCATCAGATGCGTTTTAACCTGGAAGATGGATTTCCGTTGTTAACCACAAAAAAGCTGCACCTTAAATCAATTATCCATGAGTTGTTGTGGTTTCTCAAGGGAAGTACCAACGTTAAATATCTGAAGAAGAATGGTGTGCGGATTTGGAATGAATGGGCTGACGATAAAGGTAATCTCGGACCGGTTTATGGTTACCAGTGGCGTTCATGGCCGGCAGGTGATGACCGGTATATTGACCAGATAGGCCAGGTGGTTGAGTCAATTAAGAAGAATCCCGATTCACGGCGGCACATTGTGAGCGCATGGAATGTCGGACAAATTGATGAAATGGCACTGCCCCCATGCCATATTTTATTCCAGTTTTATGTGGCAGATGGTAAACTATCCTGTCAACTTTATCAGCGCAGTGCCGATATTTTTCTGGGTGTACCATTTAATATCGCATCCTATGCATTGCTGTTGATGATGATGGCACGCGAAACCAATTTACACGTGGGTGATTTTGTGCATACCCTTGGAGATGCCCATATTTACCTGAATCACATTGAACAGGTGAAATTACAGTTAACACGGGAGCCCCGAGAATTGCCGCGAATGGAATTGAATAAGGACAAAAAAGGCATTTTCGATTTTGAATATGATGATTTTAAATTAATAAATTACCACCCGCACCCGCACATTAAGGGTGCCATATCCGTTTGACAACATGAGTACAATATCCATTATAGCTGCGCTTGGAGAACAAAATGAAATAGGTAAAAACAACGAATTGCTATGGCATATATCTGATGATTTGAAACGGTTTAAAAAAATCACAACCGGTCATCCGGTGATTATGGGCAGAAATACATTTTTATCACTGCCCGTGCACCCATTACCAAAACGACGAAACATTGTGATTACAGATGTTCCTGAGGAAAACTTTGAAGGATGTGAAATGGCTGCCTCCATTGAAGATGCCATGTACCTTGTAGCCGAGGACGACGAAGCATTCATTATGGGAGGGGGAAGTATTTACAAACAGTTTTTAAAACATGCGGATAAACTCTACCTTACCAAAGTTCACGCTTCGTTTGATGCAGATACCTTTTTCCCGCAAATAAATTACGATGAATGGGATGAATTGGACAGGCAAAGGAACGAAGCATCCGAAACCAATCCATATCCATTTACCTTCCTTACCCTGAAAAGAAAGAAATAATCTGAAAATGAATAAATAAAAAAACCGGTATAAAACCGGTTTTTTTTGATTTAAATCCACTTCAGGTATCCAAAATCCTGCCGATGTGGGAGCAGATTGTTTTTAGGGAATATTCTTAACCCGTAGTTAAATGTTCCCGGTCTTAAAGGATTTAATTTCAGTTCGTAATGGGTTTTTTTACCTTCATTGCCCATGACCTCAAATTCATGCTTCTGCACGATATCTGCAAAATCATTGGTCATAATAATTTCAACTCCAATATCTTCAGGAGTGAGTTCACCTAAATTTAAAGTAACTCTTGCATCGTACTCAGTCCCCATCTGGTAATGTTCTGAATTTTTATTTAAAATATTCGTATCAAGAACTTCAATTTTCTCCCAGTGCTTGCTGATGTCGTTTTTCCAGAATGCTATCTCCTTAGCCATTTGATGATCGTCCTGACGCATTTTTTGAGATCGTTCGTACAATTTATGATAATATCTGTCCCTGTAATCTGTTATCATGCGTGTAGTAGTGAATTTGGGCGCAACATAGCCAATGGTGTTTTTCATATACCCAATCCACCGCTTTGGTATGTTGTTTTTATCCCTGTCATAATAAACAGGCAATATTTCGTTCTCAAGGATACTATAGATGGTTTCTGCATCAAGTTTATCCTGAAATTCCTGGTTATCATAGGTACGCTCTTTTGGCAGCGACCATCCGGAATCTTCACGGAAACCTTCAACCCACCAACCATCAAGGACACTGAAATTCGGAACTCCGTTCATGGCCGCTTTCTGACCACTGGTGCCTGATGCTTCGAGAGGCCTTGTTGGTGTGTTCATCCAGATATCAACACCCTGCACCAGTTTACGCGCAAGCTCCATATCGTAATTCTGTAAAAACAGAACTTTCCCGATAAACTCAGGCCGTTTTGAAATGTCAATGATTAATCGAATCAATTCCTGTCCCATTTTATCATGTGGATGGGCTTTTCCGGCAAAAAGGAACTGAATCGGACGGTCCGGATTGTTAACGATACCGGACAAACGCTCCAGGTTTTTAAATAACAGTTGCGCTCTTTTATATGTTGCAAACCTCCGGGCAAAACCAATGGTAAGCCTGTCTTCTTTCAGGTTACTGAAAACCTCAATGATTTGTTGCGGATTTTCATGGCGTTTGATCCAATTGTCCCTGAAACGGTCTTTTATATATGTTATTAAGCGTTTTTTTAGTGTTTGTTTGACAGCCCATATTTCCTGGTCATCAACATCATGAATTTTGGCCCACAGATCGGCATCAATCTGGTTTTCCTCAAAGTTTTCACCAAAGTTATTGCTATAAAGTTTTCTGAATTCATGAGCAGTCCACGTTGGATAATGTACTCCGTTTGTTACATGTCCGATGTACAATTCATCAGCAAGGTAGCCGGGCCATAGTTTGGCAAACATATCTCTTGTAACTGTACCGTGTAACATGCTCACCCCGTTTGTTTCCTGGGCAAGGTGTGCAGCGAGGTAACTCATATTAAATTTTTCTGCCCGATCGTTCGGATTTGCGCGGCCAAATGCCATCAGTTCATCCCACGTAATTTTTAATCTACTGGGATAATGTGCAATGTATGTTCTTAAAAGCTCTTCGGAAAAGGAATCATGGCCGGCAGGCACGGGTGTATGTGTTGTAAATAAGGTTGATGACCTTACAACTTCCCTGGCCTCCCAGAAGGTTAGATTCTCTTTATTGATGAGCAAGAGCAACCTTTCCAGTCCGCAAAAAGCAGAATGTCCTTCGTTGCTGTGAAAAATATCTGCTTTTATGCCAAGCTCCTCCAGGGCACGTGTTCCGCCAATTCCAAGCAATATTTCCTGTTTTAGGCGGTTTTCCTGGTCACCACCGTACAGGTTATGTGTAATGTATCTGTCTTGATCACTGTTGGCATCAAAATCGGTATCAAGAAGGTATAAGTTAATTCGTCCGATGGCTGCTTTCCAAATCCTGGCATATAATTTTCTTCCCGGGAAAACGATGGTGATCGTTTTAAAATTACCGTCATCATCGCGCACCGGGGTCACGGCTACTTTCGAGAAGTCTTCCGATTCATAGGATACAATCTGCTCGCCGTTGATGGAAAGCAGTTGTTTGAAATAACCATAACGGTACAGAAGTCCAATCCCAACCATGTCAATGTTTGAATCACTTGCTTCTTTCAGATAATCGCCTGCCAGAATACCGAGACCTCCGGAATAGATTTTCAAGCTTTCGTGTAAACCGAATTCCATGCTGAAGTAAGCAACGCGGGGTGGTTCTTTCTTTTCGGCCTTGGCCATGTAAGCTTTGAATCTTTCGTTGGCATTGTTCAAACGTTTCAAATAGTCCTTGTCATTTTCCAGTTCTTTAAGCCGGCCGTAATCAACCCGCTCAAACAATGCTATCGGGTTTCGTTCACAATTCTTCCAAATGGCAGGGTCAATTTCCTCGAATAATTCCAAAACCTTGCAATCCCATGTCCACCAAAGGTTTTTTATAAACTCATTGAATACACCAAGTTTTTCCGGGAGGTTGGATAAAACCGTTATTCTTTTCCAGTTTGGTGCATTCACAACCGGGTGCTTTATCTGCTGGACTGTTTCGGATGGTCTTGCTTTTTTTAGTCCTTTATAACCATCACGTTTTACAACGCGTTCAAGTGCCTGGTTAAATAATTGATGGTAATCATCAATGAAATTTTGCCAAAAGATCATGTGCGAAATTGTAGCTGCTTTTTCCCTGGCAATAAGCATCGCTTTATCATCAAATTTACTGTGATGGATGACCGTTTTTGCAATATTTTCAATTGTTTCCTTGTCGTTTTCATCATTGCGATGTATGATGTACAGTCCTTCGTCCCGGGTTTTCATTTTTGCTTCGATCCAGTTGCCAAACCCCGACAAGGACGATGCAATGCTTGGTACTTTGAAAGCCAGGCTTTCCATTGGTGTATAACCCCAGGGTTCATAATATGAAGGAAAAACCGTGAGATCAAAACCAATGAGTAAATCGTAGTAGGGAACATTGAATATTCCGTCTTTTCCATCAAGGTAGGATGGTACAAAAACCACCTTTACTTTTGATCCGGATTTATTGTCCAGACCTAAGCTTTTAATTTTTGTAATAACGGGGTCGTTTTCAATATAATGCAGGTTATGTGTTATAAAAGAAATATCAATGACGGAATCATCATTTGTGTCGATTTTTTTCTTAAGTTCCTTCCTGGGACCGTAGTGATTGGCAGGTAATAACATCAGTACAACCAGTTCACGGTTGAGTTCGTTCGATGTGTTAATTTTACCAAGAGCATCGAGGAAAACATCAATGCCTTTATTTCGAAATTCGTACCGGCCACTTGTAGCAATAAACATGGCATTCTCTGAGATTGAATGTCCCAATAATTTTTCAGTAACAAATTTTATTTTTTCACGTGCCTGCTCACGTTTTGAATCAAATAACTCAGCATTTGGAATGGTATTTTCATCAAAACCATTTGGTGTTATCCTGTCCGGTGCCTTGCCAAGCAGTTTTTCACATTCCCGGGCTGTCATGTTACTTGCGACATTAAAAACATCCGCATGAACCGCAGCCAGTTTTTCCAGGGAATTCTTTGATATTATGTTTAACTTTTTCGCAGCATCCGCAGGTACAATGTTGTCAAGTTCTTTGTACAATTTAATATTTTGGGAGGCCAACATCCTGCCGATTACGGTTGAATGGGATGTAAATATTGTACCTGCCCTCGGCAGAAATTCTTTGATATACAGGATTCCCATTCCCGTTAGCCACTCGTGAAACTGGGTAATAACTTTTTCAGATGGCCGCAGGTAATGGTTTACAAAGCTTTCAATGACACGTCCTGCTGCATACCCAAACAATGCAGGTTCAATGTAATCCCATTGTCCAGATAGTGAATCAAGTCGAAATGATTCCCAGTACTTCGAAAAAATTTCATCTTTTTGATGTATCAGTTTCGAGAAGTCAACGAGTATAACCACAGGATGCGATGGTATTTTCCAATAACCTATTTTAACACCGATGCTTTGTTTGGCAGCCTCTGCCTTCCAGTCTTTAAAAAGCTCGGTATCCTCTTCAAATTCCGGATGTTCGGTTTCATCCCTGAATACATCAGGGCCCAGAAGGATATGCTTATCCCTTAATTTATCTGCAAAATATGGCGCTTTGGTGCTGATTACGGTGTGAATACCTCCAATCTTATTGCAAATTTCCCAACTAACTTCAAATAAATAATCCGGTTTTTGTAATTCCTTATTCATACAGTTTTATTTCTGTTAAATTGTTTTTCGATGAATGTTTATTTTGATGTCGGTCCCACTTTTCGGGGAGTTGTTTTAACTGCTTTTGGTTTTTTTGATGTTGCCTTTACCGTGCTGTCATTGCTCTTTTTTAATTTGGTACTAGCCTTCGTTGTTGTTTTGCTTTTACTTCGTTGGGTTCTTGTTGATTTTTCTTTTTGCACAGCGCTGCCTTTCCTAATTGTGCCAGGTTTTTTTGCCGTAGATGTTTTGTTTTTGCCACGGTGTTTTACTTCTTTTTCATATTTTTTGATTTGCGCATCTTTCTCCTCAATGATTTGTGACAAACGATATATTTCCTGTTCAACAGAAGTATCCGGCACGGCAGCATTGAGCCTTAATGTAAAGTCGTTTAATACATTCATATAATTAATGTAAGCATCGTAGGGTGTTTCATACGGATTAAAATACATATGAACATCGCCGTCAGAGAAAAACTTCGTACACATGTAATAAAAATGGTCGCTGCTTTGCAGGTACTCCCAATCCTGTAAAAGTACCTCATCATTTGTCCGGTTTATCTTATCTGTCAGTGAATAGAGTTTGTTAAAAGCATCTTTCTGAAGATCATTCCCCAGCCATGCTGTAAGATCCCTTTCTTCATCCGCCCATGATATCGGGTAGGGTACCTGCAGGGCAGAGATGGGTTGAAGATTATCGACAACCTCCGATGGAGTTGCAAATGCATATTTCGAATCAGAAAATACCTGTGACGGAAGTTTTTTTAAGAATTCAAAAATACCTGTATCCTTCCATTGATGTTCGCCAAACGTTTCATAATCCATAAACAGGTTTACCGTTTCTTCCTTCGCGTCAGATTCATTAAGCCAGCGAACAAATTTCTCAGTTGTTAAGGGCCATTCGGGCCAGCTTTGATTGGAGAACCGAAAAGCTATATCATCACTGAGCTTGAAATTTTTAAGTAAAATTTTCAATTTGGGATTGATGGAGTTGCAATACATATAATTTGGACTTTTCCAACCCAAAACATGTTTGGCACCTTCGGTAAGCATGGCATCAAATCCCATTTTTGCAACCATGGCACCAATATCATCGGAATATACGAGTTCGGTATTCCTGAATACCCTGGGTTTCTGGCCAAACAGTTCATTTACACGATTTTTATGTTTGTCAACCTGATTTTTAAATTCATGTTCATTCCGAAGCGATGCCAGCGAGTGGGCATATGTTTCAGCAAGAAATTCCACGTTACCGGTGGCTGCAAGTTCTTTAAAACTCTCCACAACATCCGGAGCATACATTTCCATTTGCTCTATGGCCAGGCCTGAAATGGAAAATGCCACCTTAAATTTCGATCCGTATTCCTGGATCAACTTTTTCAATATATCATTGGCTGGCAAATAGCATTTTTCTGCTATTTTTCGCATGATCGTTTCGTTGGCATAATCATCATAGTAGTAATGGTCATTGCCAATTTCAAAGAATCGATATCGCCTCAAACGAAATGGTTGATGAATCTGAAAATATAAACACAATGTTTTCATCTAATTCATTTTATGTATTTCATAATTAAACTACCTTGTAATATAATTCTTTAACCCGGGATGCCGAATTTTCCCATTTTAAGTTTTCAACTTCTGCTTTTCCGTAAACGTTGAACATTTTTTTGATACCACCATAATTCAGGATGCCATGAATAGCATCAGCCATCCCGTCGATATCCCAAAAATCGACTTTTAAAGCATATTTCAAAATTTCGGACACACCGGACTGGTGCGAAATAATAACGGGAACGTTTGATTGAATGGCTTCGAGGGGTGAAATTCCGAATGGTTCTGAGACCGATGGCATCACGTAAACATCGCTTAAGTAAAACATTTTGTAGACGTCATCACCGCTTAGGAAACCTGTAAAGTGAAATTTATCAGAGATGCCGAGTGCTGCCACCCTCGCAATCATTTTTTGCAGCATATCGCCACTGCCTGCCATTACAAAATGCACATTTTCCATGGAGCGGAGTACCTTTTTTGCTGCTTCGATAAAATATTCCGGTCCTTTCTGCAATGTTACCCTGCCAAGGAATGTTACGATTTTATCATCGAATCCTTTTTTGTGGTGGTATTCCTTTTTTTGGTCAACAGGATCCACCGCGTTGTATATGGTTTCTACTTTATCAGGCGAAATTCCGTATTTATGTATGATGGTATTTCTGGTAAGATTGCTCACTGCAATAATTTTATCGGCTGCTTCCATTCCGGCTTTTTCAATGTTGTATACTCCGGGATTAACACTGCCTCCGCTTCTGTCAAAGTCTGTAGCATGTACATGAATGACAAGTTTTTTCCCGGAGGTTTTTTTCGCGGCAATTCCTGCCGGGAAGGTGAGCCAGTCGTGTGCATGGACGATATCAAAATCATACTGCTTCCCTATGATGTCGGCAACAACAGCATAATTTGCAATTTCCTGGAACAGTCCGTTACCGTATTTACCGGTAAATTTTAATTTACCCCTGTATTCAGTATGAATGAGAGTTTGACCTTTATATTCTTTATCAGAAACGATATTGTAGTATTCTTCGGGGCTGGTGTAAGGGACGAGGTTTGAATTTACTTCAAGGTATTTTATCTCTTTAAAAAAACCTTCGTAATTTTTATTGGTTAACCTCATTTCAACCTGGTCGGCACCAATGATTTTTGCGGTTGTATTGTCTTCATCACCATATGTTTTCGGAACAACAAACAACACATCAACATCACGATGATGTGAAAGCCCTTTGGTTAATCCATAACAGGCTGTCCCTAAGCCTCCTGAAATATGTGGTGGAAACTCCCACCCGAACATAAGCACTTTCATCAATTGCTGGTATTTACTGGTTTGATATTACTTCATTACTGTTGTACATCCTGCAACAATTTTAAAACCCTAAGCACGGCAGCAACACTACCTGCAGAAGAAATGGCGCCCTTTCCTTCAAATGGAGGGTCACCATCATAAACTTCAGATAAAGTACCTATGCCATTTTGATTCAGGTCATTTTCAAAATCTTTTGTCAGTTCATTGATGTAGCTATAACCGCTTTTCTTATAAATGGATATCCATGCTTCAGCAAAATGCTGAAATAACCAGGGAAATGCCGATCCCTGATGGTACGCCAAATCACGTTGAATCTGATTGCCAGCATACCGGCCAAGATAATTTGGGTTATTAGGAGAAAGTGTGCGAAGCCCTCGTGGTGTGAGTAATTCATTCTTTGCAATGTCAAGCACCTGTTTTTTAATTTCATCAGATACCGGGCAATATTGCATTGATACTGCAATAACCTTATTTGCTCTTACGGACCAGTCGACATAATCACCAATTACATGATCAGCAAGGTAACCTTTTTCCTGAGACCAAAAAGTATTTACAAAACTGGTTTCAATTTTTTCAGGTAATTCTTTCCAGGCTTTGATAAATTTGGAGTCGTTGGATTCTGTGGCCAGTTCGAGTGCAAACCTGATGGCGTTATACCACAGGGCATTGATTTCAACTACATATCCCATTCGTTTCACTACGGGTTTTCCTTCCACCACGGCATCCATCCAGGTCAGAGGTAATCCGCTTTCGACTATTTTTACAAGTCCCGATTCGTCCATAAAAACCTTTCCCTCTAACTTTGACTGTTGATAACATTGGAGAATATTTTTTATGGTTTTACCGTACTTTTTCCATACCTCCGGGGCGCTTTCAACCTTTTTGTAGTATTGTTGCAGTGACCAAATCAGCCACAAAGGCCCGTCGGCTGAAGTGAATGTAGTTCCCGGATCTTTTATACCACTGATAAAAACGCAGTTTTTTAATTTTTTTATCATCGTGTCCATAGCATGGATAAACGTTGATGTATCATCCTGTGCAAGCGTAAGCCCGGGCAATGCAATGAAAGTATCCCGGCGCAACGAGCCATACCAGGGATAACCGGCAATTACTTCCGTAGCACGTTCCTTTTTCACAATAAACTGTTCCGCTGAATTTTTTATAAAACTTTTCAGGTCTTCACGAACAAGTCTTTTGTTTACCTCTGAGGAAAACTTTCTTTTGAGTGATGCAGGAGTAGTTTCTTTGGTACCTGCCGAAAAAATTACAGATTCCCCTTGTCGCATTTTTAGTTCGAAATATCCCGGAACAAAGAGATCTTCTTTGTATTCATATCCTCGTTCCTGCTCCCTCGGGTATTCAATGTTATAATACCAGTCAGGAACAGCTACAAATTCTGATTGTTTTGAAAATTGCATGTACAGGTATGGGTAACCATCGTAAAGTTTACTGCGAATACCATTTGCGCACTGACGAAATTTGGTATTAACAAACATGTTTGATCTACTAAGTGCGTGCATGTTGCGAAAAGCCAAAAATGGCCGGAATTTCATTGCAACCGAAGAGGCGGTCTCTTTAACAGTAAATTTAATGAGTATCCTTTCTTCCTTTTCAACAAGCACACTTTCTTTTTCCAGCAACAAACTGCCAACCCTGTAAACAATTTTTGGGATTCCGTTGATGTCAAAGTCACGCACATATTTATGCCCTTTGGGTGTGAAATTATCACCTTCGTATTTATGGATGCCCAGGTTAAATTCAGTATCTCCCTGCTTAACAGTTATATCCAGGGAGGATAGTAAAACATGTTTGTCTTCATCAAGGTGCTCCATGGGAGCCACCAACAGACCATGATATTTCCTCGTGTTGCAACCAACAATGGTAGTACACGAATATGAGCCAGCCCGGTTACTACGGAGTATTTCTTTCTTCAAAGAATACTCCAGATTGATGAGCTGAGATTTGTCGAAATTTATATAGCCCATGCTGCAAGGTTAAATTTAGGGTTATTAATAGATTACAAAAACAACTATAAAGCTTTAATGTTTTGCTGAATTTAGCATTATTAATTCATAAAAATATGATATAATTAACAAAGTAAAATTACATTATTTATTTGTTTAAATAGATTTAATTTAAGTTACTAAAATTTAACATTAATCTATATTATTTTATCCAAAAAATGAATTTAATGTTTGTTTAAAATAAAATTTACTTGAATGTGAATTTCAGCTTTTTCAACCGGGTAAATCTTTCAAACACAATGTACAATAATCCATGCTTCTCATAGGTTTAATTCTTAGCAATGAATGTTTTTCGAATTGATATATGGGTTTGGTCTAAAAAGCCTTCAAACTGCTGATTTTTGTTGTTTTCACC
>CAZAMT010000022.1:0-28994 GCA_964486145.1 uncultured Bacteroidales bacterium | reverse complement strand
AATAACTTAATTATAAACACATGAAAAAACATTTAATCACAACGGGCTTACTGATGTTAACAATAATGATCAATGCCCAAAACGCCACAGAAATTATTACCAAAGCGGAAGAAAAAATCCGCGGAGAATCCAGTGTTGGAGAAATGGAAATGAAAATTATCAGACCAACATGGGAACGTACAATTTCTTTTAAAACCTGGACCAAGGGAAATGATTTTTCTTTAACCCTGGTTACAGCGCCGGCAAAAGAGGAGGGTCAAACCTTTTTAAAAAGGCAAAATGAACTATGGCAATACGATCCAACCATCAATCGGATGATAAAATTGCCTCCGTCAATGATGTCTCAGGGATGGATGGGATCTGATTTTTCCAACGATGATGTTTTGAAAGAATCAACGTTATCCAAGGATTACAATCATACCCTGTTATCTCAGGAAACCTACGATGGTACACAAACCTATAAAATTGAACTTATACCCAAAGAAAATGCTGCTGTTGTTTGGGGTAAAATAGTAAAATGGATCAGCCAGGATGAATACCTCCAATTAAAATCAGAATATTACGATGAGGAAGATTACCTGATAAAAACAGAAACAGCATCAGATGTAAAAACTATGGACGGCAGGGTGATACCTACACATTTTGAAATTATTCCGGCTGAGGAAGAGGGAAATAAAACCATCCTGGTCATCAAGACGATGGAATTCAACATGGATATTTCCAATGGATTCTTTAGTCAGCAAAACATGAAACAAATGAGTAGAAGATAATAAAAAAAGACGAGTGTCATGAGAGAATATTTTAAACTGGCCTGGAGAAATATCTGGCGAAATAAAAGGCGAACCATGATAACGGCCGCGTCCATTTTCTTCGCGGTGTTCATAGCCATTGTCATGCGGTCATTTCAACTCGGGAGCTATGACCATATGATAAATAACTTCGTTGAATCTTATTCCGGATATATTCAGGTGCAACACGACGAATTTTGGGAAAAACGTGGTATTGATTATATGATTGAGCTTAATGATACTTTGGTAAACAAAGTGCAAAACGTTGAAAATGTTAAAGCCGTTGTTCCGCGACTGGAATCCTTTGCCCTTGCCTCCTCCGGTAACAATACAAAGGGTTCTGTTGTCATGGGAGTTGATCCGGAAAAGGAGAATACAATGACCAACGCGAAAGACAAGCTTGTAAAATACCGGCTAACTGAGCAGGCCATTCAGGAATTGGAACAAAATGCTTCTGTTCCTGAAAATATAATGAAAAAGTTAAAGGAACTGAAAAATGAATCCTATTCAGGATTCAATAAAATCCTTTTGGACCTGGACGTTGAAAACGGGGGAGAAAAAGAATATTTTGAAGCCATCAGACATGCCTCAAAATTTCCCGGCGAATACCTTTCTGCAAACGAAAACGCAGTACTCGTCGCAGATAAACTTGCAAAATTTCTCAATCTTGGTGTCGGTGATACAATCATTCTGATTAGTCAGGGTTATCACGGAAGAAGCGCATCCGGTTTGTTTGAAGTGAAAGGCATCATTGACCTTCCAAATCCTGAACTTAACAGGTCTTTCATTTACATGCCATTATCACAGGCGCAGGATTTTTACAGCGCTTACAACATGGTAACTTCACTCGCCATAAATGTGCATGACAATGATGATGAGGCTGTTCAAAACACAACAGGTGAAATCAGGGATAAACTTCATTCGGAAACCTATGCTGTGATGGACTGGAAAGAAATGAACAAGGAACTTGTGCAGCAAATACAGTCTGATAATGCATCGGGTAAACTGATTCTTGCCATTCTGTATGTAATTATAGCCTTCGGAATTTTCAGTACTGTTTTAATGATGACTGCTGAAAGAAAAAGAGAGTTTGGCGTGATGGTAGCAGTAGGAATGCAAAAATTTAAACTGGCGGGCATTGTTACCATCGAACTCATTATACTTGGTCTTATCGGCCTGTCCTCCGGAATGCTGGCCAGCATACCAGCGGTGTTGGTTGGCAACAGAAATCCTATTCGCCTGACCGGTGAACTGGCAGAATCAATGGAAAGCTTCGGACTTGAACCGGTTATGCCATTTGCGACCATTGATTTTTACTATGTCAACCAGGCACTTGTTGTGCTGGCACTCATTGTAATTGCCATGCTATACCCGGTTTATTCAATTACAAAAATTAAAGTAGTAAACGCTTTGCGTGCATAAATTATTAAAATAAATAAGATATGATTTTGTCGATATCATGGAAAAATATTTGGAGAAACAAAACCAGGAGCCTTGTTATTATTATTGCAATAACCCTGGGGCTACTTGCAGGTGTTTTCTCTGTTGGTGTTATGATGGGCATGGTCGAACAACGTGTTGAGAGTGCCATTCATAACGAGGTGAGTCACGTCCGGATCCACAATCCAAAATTTTTGGAAAACGATGAAATGGAATATACAATTGAGAACCTCGGGGAGATCCAAAATGCTTTACAAAACAATTCACAGGTAAAAGGAGTATCAACCCGGTTGAAAATAAATGCCATGGCCAATACCTCCGGAAACAGTTCCGGGATAACCATACTTGGTGTTCATCCGGAGCAGGAAAAAACCGTTTCCGATATACATAAAAACATCATTGACAATACCGGTGATTTTTTTGAAGACGGAAGATCCAACCAGATTGTTATTGGTGAGCAACTGGCTGATATGCTTAACCTGGTTCATTATAAAATCACCGGTGAAACCATTTCTACACTCAGCGAATCGGGTATGGACGAGGAAGTGCTTACTTCCCTCGATACGTTAAAAGATAAAACTTTTAGGTCGGAAGGAGATTTTGTAGAAGAGCTGACCGCCTTGCTTGGCAAGAAAGCACTGAGTAGATACGAAAGAGCCATTAAAAACAGTGCTGAACAATTTAAAACAAGGTCAAAAATTGTGTTAACTTTTCAGGACATACAGGGCAACTTAACCGGAGGTGCTTTTCGTGTGGCAGGCGTTTACCATATTGATAATTCAGCATTTGAAGAACGGGTGGCTTTCGTTCAATATGATGATTTGGCCAGAATAGCAGGTTTTACTGGTAACGTGGCGCACGAAATAGCTATAATGGCCGGTGAACGTGAATACTCATCGGAAATTGCTTCATCGCTGAAGGAAAATTTTCCTGAAGTAACTGCAAGGATATGGACCGAGATACAACCCGACCTGGCTTTAACTACCGAATACATTGAAATTTCTTACTACATCATCATTGTGTTCATCCTGTTGGCACTGGCCTTCGGAATTATCAATACCATGCTCATGGCCGTTCTTGAGAGAATCAAAGAACTTGGTATGCTCATGGCAATTGGTATGAATAAAATTCGGGTATTTGGTATGATCATGCTCGAAACTGTCTACCTGACATTGACAGGTGCAATTATCGGGATGGCCATTGGGCAGGGGTTGATTCAGTTTTTTGCTGAGAAAGGAATTGACCTGAGCATGTATGCGGAAGGGTTTGAGGCCTTTGGCTATGGAGCCGTAATATATCCTGAAATTACCTTAAGGTTTTATCTCGGGGTAACCTTGCTGGTAGTGGCAACTGGAATTATTTCATCCATTTATCCGGCAATGAAGGCATTGCGGTTAAATCCGGTTGAAGCAACAAGAATTGAATAAAACATTTAATACTAAAAAAATGAAAGTTATTGATATTAAAAATGTGCATAAAATTTACAATGAATCCGAAGTAAAAGTGCATGCAGTCAGAGGTGTAAATTTAAGCTTCGATGAAGGAGAGTTTGCGGCCATCGTTGGTCCATCCGGTTCAGGAAAGACAACATTGCTGAACATGATAGGAGGACTGGATAATCCGACGGAGGGTGAAATTATTGTGAACAACACCAACATCGGCGAATTAAAATCATCGAAAATCATTGACTTCAGGATGCGTAACATCGGATTTGTGTTTCAGGCTTACAATTTAATTCCGGTACTTACTGCAAAGGAAAATGTTGAGTTTGTTATGCATTTGCAGGGCAGACCAAAAGCTGAAAGAGAAAAACGCGCGGTTGAACTTTTAAACGCGGTTGGCCTGGGCGACAGAATGAATGCCCGACCAGGGAAACTATCCGGAGGTCAGCAACAAAGGGTGGCTGTTGCAAGGGCTCTGGCATCAAAGCCAAAATTTATACTGGCCGATGAACCAACTGCCAACCTTGATTCAAAATCAACAGCTACATTGCTCGATATCATGGAGAAACTGAACAGTGACGAGAAAATTACATTTATCTTTTCAACCCATGATAACAGGGTGGTGAAAAAGGCCAAACGGGTAATAAACATTGAAGACGGTAAGGTAGATACAGATGAATCAAGGGAAGCCTGACTCCGCGAATTGATTCACCTTTCTATTTAATTATATAAACCGGTTACAAAATTTACCAACATGCGAAATATAACCATCATTATAATCTTGTTAATTCCCGGTATCTCCATATTTGCGCAATCCGAATCAAATAAAATTGGATTTAGCGGGTATATCGGAAACATGATTTCTGCATCAAGAATACCGGAGGATTACAGGTTTCTTATGGACATGAATAATACGGAATCCAACTGGATTACAAATAATTATTTACACAACAGGTTGAATTTATATGTTTATCCGTTGAAAGGTATGAAAGGTTCTGTTCAACTTCGGAACCAGTTTTTTTACGGTGATTATATCCGTGATATTGAAGGTTATGACAGGAAGCTTGATATGGACAACGGATGGATAGATTTAAATACAAATGTTATCAATGAAGATAATTTTATCCTCAATATGGCCATAGATCGAATGTGGTTGCAGTATTCGTTAGGCAATTTTGAAGTCACAGCAGGTCGGCAACGCATTAACTGGTCTCAAACCTATGCATTTAATCCCAATGATATTTTTAACACATATTCATTTTTTGAGGTTGATTATCCTGAGCGACCGGGAACCGATGCTCTGCGACTGAGTTATTACCCGAATTTTGCCTCTACTGCAGAAGCAGCGGTGAGTATTGATAGTGCTAACCGTGTTACAGCAGCCGGTTTATACCGTTTTAATAAATGGGGATATGATTTTCAGGTACTTGGAGGGATCTTATCTCAGAGGGATTATGTAGCAGGGTTTGGTTGGTCAGGTAACATTAAAGGAGCAGGTTTTCGGGGTGAGGCATCCTATTTCCATCCAAAAATAAATTTTGGAGATACCGCCGGAACATTTCTAACATCCGTTTCCTTTGATTATATGTTTAAAAATTCGTTGTACGTGCAGTTGGAAGGTTTATATAATCAGTTGAAAAATGACGGAAACTTAAACTTTCTGCAGGTATTAAGTCAACCACTTACTCCAAAAATGTTATCATTTACCGAATATACCATACTGGCAAATGGTTCATATCCCGTTACTCCGCTGTGGAACTCCGGGTTGTCATTCATTTATTATCCCAAAATGAATGCAGCGTTTTTCGGCCCATCCATCGATTATTCAGCTTCAAATAATTTGACACTTTCGGTCATTTGGCAGACATTTTTCGGTGAATTTCCTAATCCTTTAACCCGGGAAGAAGAAAAGAAAGCATTTCATTTTGGTTATTTCAGGGTTAAATACAATTTTTAATACGCGATGGATTTTTAAATAGGTTTTTTATACGGTAACGTTAACCATTGATGAGGAATATCATCGATGGGTTTTGTGCTGATATACAGGCGATAAGGATATTTAACGATTTGCTGGCACTCTTTTTGTGTTTGAATAAACAACTTTGAAAGAAGGTGATCGTTTTTAAAGAGGAAGGGAGGAGATATGAAGCACATATCACAGCAAAGAAAAAAATACCGTAAGCCAGGAAGTCATAAAAACAACAATTTTACCTTAGGGTTAAGAGATGCATACCGGCCTCCTCCGGGAATAAAACCAGGAGGCATTTCTGCCTTTTCGTTTTTTGATGGTATGTTAAATTCTCTTTCCGACTTACCAATTTTCGTTATTGATTCCACATTCGTTATTGTCTACCTGAACCAAACATGTCAAAAGTTTTTATACAATCATAATTACCCCGAACAAGCCGCAGGAAAACATCTCGACACCTCATTTCCTTTTATAAACCAGGAGGTTATTGAATTAATTAAAAATTCGTTTCAAACAGGAGAACCGGTAAAAAAGGAAGTTTACGGGTCATATAAATTTGTCGGCAAAAAGGTGGAAATCAGTTTAAATCCTTTTATCGATTCGGATGACAAAAGATTTATTACGTTGGTCTTGAAGGACGTATCAGCACAAACATCAGAAAAACTAATTCCTGACAGGAATCAACAGTTGCAGGCAGAACCGGGAGATTTTATCCTGGTGAAGGACATGCACAATAGAATTATACATGTGAATCAATCCATGATGCAGGCCTTAAACATATGCTCTCTTTCCGAAATTATCGGAAAATCCGAAAAGGAATTGGAGAAAATTTGTTATCACAAAGCTCAGGCTGAAAATGTGAAAGAAAAATCTGTACGGGATGATTTATTACACTTAACCGGTAGTTTGTCGATGCAAACTAAGAAAGAAATTCCATTGATTGGCAAAGAAGGACAAATGGTTGCAATTTTATGCATATACCATGATAAACAAACAGGTGCATCCACGAAACGCGTCAATGATGATAAGGGTAATCGGTTTCGTACATTAATTGAAAACCAGAATGCAGGCTTGGGAATTATTGATGAATATAACAGGTTTACTTTTGCGAACAAAGCTTGCGGGGAATTATTCCATTGCAATTCTGATGAACTCATTGGACAATCCATGAATGATTTTTTAAGCCCTTCAAACAAGGCTAAAATGGAAATTGAAAACGAAAAACGCCGTACAGGATTGTCCGGATCGTTTCATCTTCAAATAAGGCTTAAAAACGGCCAAAAAAGGCATGTGATTGTTTCGGCAACACCATATCAGGAAAAATCCAGTTTCAAAGGATCCTTTATTATTTTCAGGGACATTACTTCCGAAAAACTTGCAGAAAAACGGTTGCGTCAGTCTGAGAGCCAATTGAGACATTTAAATGCTACCAAAGACAAAATGTTTTCAATTATTGCACATGATCTGAAAAATCCGTTTGGCAGTATTATGGGATTTTCCAACTTAATATTAAAGAAGTTAAAAGAAAAGGATATAGAAAATTCAACAAAGTACACGGAAATAATCCATGATGCTTCATTCAATGGTTTCAAATTGCTTGAAAACCTTCTAACCTGGACAAAAGCGCAAAGTGGTACCTTAAAATATTCACCGGATATAATTTCTATTACGCACTTGGTTGAACATAATATCTCCGTTTGCCACAGCAATGCAGAAGCAAAATCAATACATTTATACTCCAAAATCAAAGATAATTTTTTGGTCTATATTGATGAGGATATGATAAATACAGTTCTGCGAAATCTGATAAACAATGCCATAAAGTTTACACCGAACGGAAAAGATGTATTCCTCGAAGCGGGATTCTATAATAGTGATTGGGTAAGTGTATCGGTTATTGATGAAGGCATTGGCATTGCACCCGCTGATACCAAAAAACTTTTCAAAACAAACCATAACTTCACCACGAAGGGTACAAATGGTGAAGAGGGGACAGGACTGGGTCTGCTGTTATGCAAAGAATTTGTGGAAAAAAACCAGGGTAAAATCTGGGTTGAAAGTACCCCCGGTCAGGGCAGCAGATTCTCATTTTCTATTCCGGTTGCTTGAATTTTAGCGTTTTTTTAACGCTTCTGCTCCACTAACAATCTCAAGTATTTCATTTGTAATATTTGCCTGACGTGCTTTGTTATAGGTTAATGAAAGTTGTTTCAACAACTCGGTAGCATTATCAGTAGCCTGGTGCATGGCCGTCATTCGAGCGCCATGTTCCGATGCATGTGAATCAAGCAAAGCTTTGTAAAATTGAATTTTTAAAGACTTGGGTATTAATTCATTGATAATAAATTCCTTGGATGGTTCAAAAATATAGTTTGAAGGAACCGGTTCCATGTATTCCGGCTCATCTGTCTGCACATTCACCGGTAAAAAATTTTCCACCTGCAGGAACTGAATGGCAGCATTTTTAAACTGATTGTAAATCAAATCGATTTTATCATACTTCCCGTCAACAAAATTTTTCATCATTTCTTCCACAATGGGAAGTACATTGTCATATGTTAATTCATCAAAAATGTCATTGTAATTATGGATGACGTTGTATCCATGTTTTGTAAGAAAGTCTGTTCCCTTTCTTCCAATCCCGATGATGTCCAGTTGACCTTCATTGTTTTGTTCTCTGTACATACCTTTGGTAACTTCAATGGTTTGCTTAATAACATTTGAGTTAAAAGCACCGCACATTCCTTTGTTCGAAGTGATGACTATCAGCAATACTTTTTCGGGTTCCCGTACATCACCATATACATTTTCGGTTTCATCTTCCAGTGAAGCACTAATATTTAACAATATTTCGTGCAGTTTTTCGGCATACGGGCGCATTTGAGTGATGGCATCCTGTGCTTTTCGTAATTTTGCAGCAGAAACCATTTTCATAGCACTTGTGATTTGCCTTGTAGACTTAACTGAATTAATTCGTACCCTGATTTCTTTTAAATTTGCCATGCTTTCAAATTGATTTTACCCGATGACCAAAGCAGGTTTTATTTTTTGTATTTTGTTGAAACTTCAGCCGCAACTTTTTCCATCACTTTTGTTAGCTCATCAGAGATTACACCTTTCTGAAGTTCTTTAAGTGTATCCGAATGCTGGGTTTTCATGATATCCAGAAAATCACTTTCAAAATCTTTTACTTTTTCTATGGGGATATTTTTAAGCAATCCTTTAGAGCCACAATAAATAATGGCAACCTGCTCTTCCACAGGCACAGGGCTATATTGCCCTTGTTTCAGTATTTCAACGTTTTTCGATCCTTTATCCAGAACAGCAAGTGTTGCAGCATCCAAATCGGAACCGAATTTTGAGAAGGCTTCCAGTTCCCGGTACTGGGCCTGGTCGAGTTTGAGTGTACCAGCTACTTTTTTCATGGATTTTATTTGCGCGTTACCACCTACCCTTGAAACGGATATACCCACGTTGATCGCCGGACGAATTCCGGAGTTAAACAGGTTGGATTCTAAGAAAATCTGGCCATCGGTGATTGAAATTACATTTGTTGGAATGTATGCAGATACATCACCTGCCTGGGTTTCAATGATTGGAAGGGCAGTCAATGATCCGCCTCCTTTAACCAAATGCCTGATGGTTTCCGGCAGATCGTTCATTTGCCTGGCAATATCATCAGAATTAATAATTTTTGCTGCTCTTTCAAGCAAGCGTGAGTGCAGGTAAAATACATCACCTGGATAAGCTTCACGTCCGGGTGGACGCCTCAACAGCAATGAAACTTCACGATAGGAAACCGCTTGTTTTGATAGATCATCATATATGATAAGGGCAGGTCTTCCGGTGTCACGGAAAAATTCACCAATGGATGCTCCGGCAAAAGGCGCATAAAATTGCATGGCAGCAGGATCCGATGCCGATGCCGAAACGATCACCGTATATTCCATTGCACCATGCTTTTCAAGAGATTTTGCAATGTTGGCAACTGTTGAACCTTTTTGTCCAATGGCAACATAGACACAAAACACGGGTTCTCCCCGATCGTAAAATTCTTTCTGATTAAGGATGGTGTCAATGGCGATGGCCGTTTTACCGGTCTGCCTGTCTCCAATTATCAATTCTCGTTGTCCACGTCCAATGGGTATCATGGAATCAATGGCTTTTATACCCGTTTGAAGAGGCTCGTTTACCGGCTGTCGGTAAATTACTCCGGGAGCCTTACGTTCCAATGGCATTTCAAATAATTCACCCTGAACGGGACCTTTCCCGTCAATGGGCTCTCCCAGTGTATTGATGATTCTGCCAAGCAAACCCTCACCAACGCTTAGAGAAGCAATCCGTTTGGTCCGCTTCACAATATTTCCTTCTTTAATTCCTTCGGAATATCCAAGTATTACAGCACCAACATTATCTTCTTCAAGGTTTAAGACAATGCCCATGTCGCCGTTTTCAAACTCAATCAGTTCATTTGCCTGTACGTTTGACAAACCGTAAATACGTGCAATTCCATCTCCCACCTGGAGAACGGTACCAATCTCTTCCAGTTCAGTTTCGGTTTTAACTCCTTCAATTTGTTTTTTAAGGATATCAGAAACTTCTGATGCTTTGATTCCTGCCATTTTAGTATTATTTTTTACCTAATTAATTCTTTTTTAAACATTTTTAACCGGGTGGCAATACTGCTGTCAATTTGCCTGTCATCCACGCGTAAAATAAATCCACCGATGATGTCTTCATCAACAATTTCTTTAAATTCAGGCTTAACATGAAACGCGGTTTCTATCAATTGACTGAATTTTTCTTTCAGTTTTTCATCAATTTTAACAGCAGTTTTTAATACCAGGGTTTTTATTCCTTTTTCTGATTTATAAGTTTCAACGAAATTTCGCAATATCAAAGGAAGGTGTTTATCCCGTTTATTTCGGAAAATAAGGACTATGAAATTATAAGTTACCTCATGAAACTGATTTTTGAAAATCTTATCAGCAATGTTGATTTTTGTTTGAGTCGGGATAACAGGATTTTCAATAATGTACTGAAAATCTTGTATTTCGTTGATTAATTTTTGAATTGTTAAAATATCAGAATAAACATCATCAATAATATTTTTCTCGCGGGCCAGTTGGTAAAGGGCTTTTGAATACCGAACTGATATTGCGCTATAATTCATATTCTAATTTAATTTTAATTCTTTTACCAGTTCATCAATCAATTTCTGTTGTTCTTTATCATCGCTCAGCTTTTGGCGGATGATTTTTTCAGCAATTTCAAGGGAAAATGCAGCCACTTGTTTACGAATATCGGTTAGCACGGTTGCTTTTTCGTTTTCTATGGCTTGTTTTGCTGATCGGATCAGTTTTTCGGCTTCCTCGTTTGCCTGATTTTTTGCTTCGGCAATCAATTTATCTTTGATATCCCGGGCTTCCATCATCATTTGATCCCTTTCCTCCCGGCCTTTTGCTATGATTTTTTCATTATCGGCCTTTATTTTTTCAATGTCTTTCCGAGCATTTTCAGCAGACTTCAATGCATTTTCAATGGAAAGGTCACGTTGCTTCAGAGCTCCCATGATAGGTTTCCAGGCAAATTTTGCCAGTATATAAAACACAATTCCGAAAACCACCAACATCCAAATAACAGTGCCAAGATCAGGTTGAATTAAACCCATAATTTCAAATTTTTAAGAGTTGAAAAAAATCCCGAATGTAAGCCAACCGCTTAGATTCGGGAAATAATACTACAATACCAGTGCAAGCAGACAAATAATGACTGCAAAAAGAGCCACACCTTCGATAAGTGCTGCAGATACGATCATGTTCGAACGTATATCACCTGCTGCTTCCGGTTGACGGGCAATGGCTTCCATGGCTGCTGAACCAATCCGGCTTATACCAATGCCAGCCGCGAAAGCTGTGATCGCGGCCCCAAATGCTGCTCCTACCTTTGAGATGGCAACACCCCAGGATGCTGCCTGCAAAATAACTGCTAATGAAATCATAAAATTAAAATTTAGAATTTATTAATGATGTTCCTCTACTGCCATTCCAAAATACAGTGCTGATAAAAATGTAAAAACATATGCCTGGATAAATGCTACCAGTAATTCCAAAAATGACATAAATATATTAAATATCACTGCCAAAGGTGCTACGGCATACCCTAATCCAGGTTTCATATCTCCAAAAATGAATATTAAACTTAAAAATCCGAGTACGATGATATGTCCGGCGGTAATGTTTGCAAACAGACGAATCATTAAAACAATAGGCTTTGTAAACATCCCGAATACTTCTATTAAAGGCATCAACGGAATAGGTATTTTAAGCCATGTTGGTACACCGGGGGTATTGAATATATGTTTCCAGTATGTTTTGGTTCCTTTGATGGTTGTTAATGCAAACGTAAATAACGCCAAAACCATGGTTACCGCTATGTTTCCTGTTAAATTTGCTCCACCCGGAATGATTGGTACCAGCCCGAGCATGTTGTTAATCCAAATAAAGAAAAACAGGGTCAGCAGGTAAGGCATGAAAAGTTCATATTTATGTCCGATGGCTGGTTTTGCAATCTCGTCCCTGATAAAGATAATGATCGGTTCAAAAAATGACTGGATGCCCCTTGGCGCTTTATTTGGTCGTTGCCTGTACCTTTTCGCGATGCTTAGAAACAACCATACAATGAGAATTGCACTAAATATGAGAGCTGCTATGTTTTTTGTAATTGATATGTCAAATGGTTCCGATACGTTTCCGTTCGCATCAATTTCAACGATGGTGCCTTTTTGCTCACCTTTGGTGAGAAGTTGAAATTGACTGCCATTGTGCTCATAATTTTCATGTCCGTGATGCAGTTTACCAGACATAAAAACGACAAGACCTTGATTTTCACTGATTAAAATAACCGGTAAAGGTAAGGATATATGTTTTCCTTTATATGTCGCAATGTGCCATTCATGAGCATCTGCAATGTGATCAAAAATAAACGGGCCCGGGTCAAAACCTCCTTCATCCTGAGATTCATGGGCCTCTGAGTGATGATGTTCTTCTTGTTTCTCTGTGGTTCCGGTTACATTGTTCAAATAAAGAATGCTTAAAGCAAACAGTAAAACGGTAGATCGAATCATATTTTCAATTCAGTTCAAAATTTTATTCCTCTATTCTGTAAATAAATTTAATAAAACTTTTTACGATAAAATGGAAAAAAGTGCTATTTATTTTTAAAAAACTTCAGAATTTCTGTTATTTCAAATATACTGAATGATAAATAGAGGGTAAAGAAAGCAATTGTAAAAGGTATTGCATTCTCCTTATAGAGAAATACATACGTGGTATAAATAATGAGATAAACAAGAAATTTAATACCGGTGGCAGAGATAAAATTTCTCGTAAATTTGGTTGATTTATTATCAGCATTTTTTGTAATTGCCCGGTAGGTGGTGATGGTAATAAACAGATTTATTACAAAAAGCAAAATGTAAACCGGAAGAAAATATGATTCCAATAAGAAAATAAATAAAACAGCGGAAACTGTAAGAAGGGTGAGCGAAAAGAACAAGATACGTTTTATAAATTCAGAGAGATGACCATTCATTCTATTTGAATTTAATTAAGTCTTTTATGGCATAATATATTGCAAGAATAACAGATAAAAATGAAAGAATAACAGTAAAAATTGGAAACGATGTTTGTAACCATTCATCAATTTTAATACCTCCGAAGACGCCAATACCTATTATTGCAAGCATTTGGAACACTAAACCAGAATACCTGGCATAACTATTTAGTCTTTCTTTGGTCTTCTGTAAATCGTTGTCCTGTTCTTTCGGCATTGGTCATTACGGATTCACCTGACATGTTACAATTTCCGGAGAATTTGGCACCAGGTTCAATAGCAAGTTTACTGGCAATGATATCTCCGTTGATTCGGGAGGTAGCCTTTAGTGAAAGTAATTCTGCCACATTAATTTTACCTTCTATTTTGCCTTCAATATCTGCATTTTTGCAGGTAATTTCACCATTTACTTTACCGGATTCACCAATAACCAACTTTCCTTTGGTTTTGAGGTTACCGTTTAAAGAACCATCCAATCGTATATCACCATTTGATTCAATATCACCAGTTATACTTGTTCCGTTACTGATTTTATTGTGGGCGTTTGCATCAACTTCCATCGTTTTTGCCATAATTCTGAGAAATTAAGTTAGCCTTATTAATTATCTTCGTTGAACTCCCCGAAAAAATATTGGGGCAAGTTGTCCTCGGTTCATAAATTATTTACAATCGACTGTTTAAGTTTTGATTTGTCAAATTTAAAAAATACTGTTGTTCATTTAGCCTAATTATTAACAAAATTATATTTTTAAGTAAATAACTAAAAATATTGTTATGAGTTATTTGCTATCATAAGCCCATTTAAGGTATATCGCACCCCAGGTGAATCCGCCTCCAAAGGCTGATAAAATAAGATTATCGCCCTTTTTTAGTTGATTTTCCCATTCCCAAAGACATAACGGGATCGTTGCCGCGGTAGTGTTTCCGTATTTTTCAATGTTAATCATAACTTTTTCCCGGGCAAGCCCCATACGTCGGGCTGTGGCATCAATAATACGCATATTCGCCTGATGTGGTACAAGATAAGCCAGTGTTTCGGGTGTAAGGTTATGTTTTTTCATCATTTCTACGGAAACATCAGCCATTCTGGACACAGCAAACTTGAAAACCGTTTGGCCTTCCTGATAAACAAAATGTTCCTTGGCATCAACCGTTTTATGTGAAGGTGGATTTAAAGAACCGCCGGCTTTCATATGCAGGTATTTACCTCCCGATCCGTCAACATGCAGTGATGCATCCATCACACCAACATCTTCTGTAGTTGGTTCAAGCAAAGTTGCAACTGCCGCATCCCCAAACAGTGGGCAGGTGGTACGGTCAGTATAATCTGTTATCGCGGACATCATGTCTGATCCCACAAGAATAACCTTTTTATATTTTCCGGATTCAATGAATTGAGAAGCGGTTTCGAGTGCAAAAATAAAACCTGAACATGCAGCACCGATATCAAATCCAAAGGCATTATTGATTCCGGCTTTATACGATATTAGATTGGCTGTTGCCGGGAAATGCATATCGCCTGAAATTGTAGCGCATATTACCAATTCAATTTCATCTGGTGAAGTATTTGTTTTTTTAAGAAGCTTTTTCACAGCTTCGCCCCCCATATCAGACGTGGCTTTTCCTTTTTCTTTTAATATTCTCCGTTCTTTGATTCCAATGCGTTGCATGATCCATTCATCGGAGGTGTCAACCATTTGACTCAGTTCATCGTTTGTCAGTATGTACTCTGGCAAAAATGCTTCTATCCCTGTAATAGCCGCTCTTAGCTTATTCATTATTAAATGCCTGTTTAATTTTATCCGGCAAATTTGCATTGATTACTTCTTTTGTATGAAGAATCATGTTTTTTATTGCCTTTTCATTGGAAATACCATGTCCGATAACAACCGGTGCATTTACCCCAAGAATTGGGGTACCTCCAATGTTTTCGAAATTGAATTTCTCAAAAAAGTCATCATTAATGTTACGCTGACGCACAAGCTTATAAAATGCTTCAGCTTCTTTCAACATTACATTTCCTACAAATCCATCACAAACCAGAACATCAACATGGTCACTGAAGAAATCGTCACCTTCAACATTTCCTATAAAGTTAAAGTCGGTTGTACCCTTCATTGCCTGGTAAGATGTTTTGGTTAGCAGGTTGCCTTTTTCTTCCTCTGCTCCGATATTTAACAATCCAACTTTAGGGGAAGAAATGCCATTTACATGTTTTGCAAACAATGAACCCAATATGGCATACTGGTATAAAACGTCCGGCTTACAATCCGGATTCAATCCAACATCAAGTAAAACCGCAGGTTGGCCTTCAATTCGCGGCACCGATGCTGCAATGCTGGGCCTGATGACTCCCGGAATTGATTTCACAACCTGCATGGCTCCAACCAGCATAGCACCTGTATTACCTGCACTTGCAAATCCATCGATGGTACCCCTGGAAAGTAAATAGAATCCCAATACAATACTGGAGTTTTTCTTTTTGGAGTAAGCCTTTGCAGGATGTTCGCCCATGCTGATACATTCTTCCGTATGAATAATTTCAAACGAAGAATGATCAAATTTTTCGGAATTACAAATGTTGATGATACTGTTTTTATTGCCAATCAGTACCAGTATAACATCATCAGGTAATTCTTTTGTTGCATTGATGGCACCTTTTACAATGGCATCAGGAGCATAGTCACCTCCAAATACATCTATTCCGATTTTCATATTTCCGATGGGGTTTATTAATTAGCAATTAAATAACTATGCAGTTACTTCCTTTTCTATCGCTAATTTCCCCTTATAATGTCCGCATTCCGGACAAACACGATGGTATTGCACTGCTGCACCACAATTCTGGCAATTCATAATGGTAGGTGCAGTGGCTTTGTAATGTGTTCTTCGCTTATCTCTTCTTTGTTTGGATGTTTTACGTTTTGGATGTGCCATTTTATTTTTAAATTAATTCTTTAATAAATCTTTTAGTTTATCCCAACGGGGATCCGTTATTTCTTCATTTTTTTCTTCTTCAATCGTATATTCTTCCAACTTTTCAAGCATTTCCGGATTACATGTAATGTTGCCATTTTTGTCATCAGGATGCACTTTTCTGTAAGGAAGGCTAAGATTTATGCTTTCATATATGTAATGTGTAATATCCAGGTCATTGTCATCTTTCGATAAAACCCAGATTTCATCATCTTCGTCGAACCTTTCCTCACCAAACTTAACAAATAACCTTCCATCAAATGTAATATTTTCCGCATATTCTTCCAGGCATCGGTCACATTGGACATACACATAACCATCAATGGCTACTTCGAGTTCCAGATGTCTGGATGTTTTTGAAAGATTCACAAATACTTTTAAAGCCCCTCGTTCAATGAGGGAGTAGTCCAGAAGCCCAAAGAAGGTATCATTTACGTCAAATTCAAAACAATGCTCCCCCTCTTTCAGCCCTTGAAAAGCAATTAAATATCTGTCCTTCTTTTTCAAAGCCCTCAATTTTTAATCGTGCAAAAGTAAAAATTTCTGCCGGAAATAAAAAAATTTTTCCAAATGCCTGATATTGACCTAAAACTCAAAAGAATAAAGCGGTTGCAATAAAATTAACAAATATTTAGTCAGTTAATATAAATTAACAGTTAATTTTGCAGGCTTGATTTATTTAGGATACATATGATGAAGGAGTTAAGAAATATAGCAATCATTGCTCATGTTGATCACGGAAAGACTACACTGGTGGATAAAATTTTATTGCAATGCCAGCTATTCAGGGATAATGAAAATCCCGGTGAATTGATTATGGACAGTAATGATTTAGAGCGTGAAAGAGGCATTACTATTTTATCAAAAAATGTTTCGGTTCAATACCGGGGGGTTAAAATCAATATTATTGACACACCCGGACACGCGGATTTTGGTGGAGAGGTTGAAAGGGTTTTAAACATGGCCGATGGTGTTTTACTGCTTGTTGATGCTTTTGAAGGTCCCATGCCACAAACAAGGTTTGTATTGCAAAAAGCCATTCAAATTGGTCTCAAGCCCATCGTGGTGATAAACAAAGTAGATAAACCCAATTGTCGGCCCGACGAAGTGCATGAAGAAGTGTTCGATTTAATGTTTAGCCTGGATGCTACCGAGGAGCAACTTGATTTTGAGACAGTTTACGGATCTGCAAAGCAAGGGTGGATGTCAATGGACTGGAACAAACCGGCAAATGATATTTCAGCATTGCTCGATGTCATCCTCAAAGTTATACCACCACCAGACAGGAAGAAAGGAAATCCTCAAATGTTGATTACTTCACTTGAATATTCGCCCTACGTTGGTAGAATCGCCATTGGAAAATTGAATCGGGGAGTTTTAATGGAGAACATGCCTGTTTCCTTATTAAAAAAGGATGAAGATATCGTTAAAAGGAAAATAAAGGAACTGTTGGTTTATGATGGTTTACAAAAAACAAGAGTCAAAGAGGTTGAATCCGGGGATATATGCGCTTTGGTTGGTATTGAAGGTTTTGATATCGGAGATACAATTTCGGATGTGGAGTTTCCGGAGGCTTTGCCAAGAATTGCTGTAGACGAACCAACCATGAGCATGTTTTTCACCATAAATGATTCACCGTTTTACGGGAAAGATGGTAAATTTTTAACATCAAGACATTTGAAAGAGCGACTTGAAAGAGAATTGGAAAAGAACCTTGCCCTACGCATTGAACCAACCGAAACACCGGATGCATACAATGTTTTTGGTCGTGGTGTCCTGCATCTCTCCGTGCTTATTGAAACCATGCGCAGGGAGGGTTATGAATTGCAGGTTGGCCAGCCACAGGTTATCATCAAGGAAATTGATGGTGTGAGACATGAACCTGTTGAACATCTTGTTATTGATTTACCTGATGACATCTCTGGTAAAGTTATCGAAGCGGTGACCAAACGAAAAGGTGAGATGCTATCCATGGTGAAAAAGGCCGATCGTGTTGTTCTTGAATTTGTGATTCCTTCGAGAGGCATTATCGGCTTGCGTAACCAGATTTTAACAGTCACTTCAGGAGAAGCGATTATGTCACACCGGTTTAAAGCCTTTGAACCTTACAAAGGAGACATCGAAAAACGACAGGTTGGATCATTGATAGCCCTTGAGTCCGGTACATCTTTTGCTTATGCCATTGATAAATTACAGGACAGGGGTAAGTTTTTTATTGAACCCCAGGAGGATATTTATGCGGGCCAGGTTGTAGGGGAGAATACCCGGTCGGATGATTTGACCGTGAATGTTACAAAAACCAAAAAACTTACGAATATAAGGGCTGCAGGCTCTGACGACAAGGCAAGGTTGGCGCCTGCTACCAGGTTTTCACTTGAAGAAGCGCTTGAATACATCCAGGAAGATGAATATGTTGAAGTCACACCAAAATCAATCAGGATACGCAAAATTTATCTTAATGAAAATGAGCGGAAGCGACGGGCAAAAGCAACAGATAATTAGGAACTAATATGCAAAAAGCGTGAGATGAGGGTCATTTCAAAATAATTAATTCATCGCCAAGATTTCGCTTGTTTTTCGGTCTTGTTTCTGATTTTGGTTTTCCAACAGCCACAAAAGTCATTAATTGCCAGGGATCTTCAATTTTCAGGATTTGTTCAAGCTCCTTTTTTGCAAATAACGGACCACTGAGCCAGCACGCTCCGTATCCCAAATCGACAACTGCCAGCAACAGGTTTTGAATACATGCTCCTGTACTTTGAATATCCGGAAAGTTACGGATTTCGTTGATTTGGTCGTTTGATACATCAACTCCTTTTGTAAGAACTGATTCGTAAGGCTCAACAGCAAGCGCAAGCAACGCGGGCGCTTCTTCGAAAAAACTGGAGTACCATGCAACCTGTGATTTAATATTTTCGGCAATACGGGTTTTAACTGTGGGCAACTTTTTAATGCTTTTAATAACCATTTCTGCCATCCTGTTCAATAGTTCAGGATTGGTAATGGCGATGAATTTCCAGGGTTGAAAATTGTTCACACTGGGTGCAAGGCCTGCAAGTCGAACCATTTCTTTTAAATCGTTTTCATGAACTGGCTCCTTTGCAAACTCTCGTACGCTAATTCTTTTTTCAATGACGTCTTTAAACTCCATACCGGGCTTCTTAATTAAACATCGAATATATCAATTTTTTTCTGTGAACGAAAGAGCGGTGATGTAAAAACAAAAAAAGCTGCCTGGTGTGAGGCAGCTTTGCAAATATTGAGTGTGCTGTAAATAATCACATTTGCTCAACATAGGACATGATAGCCACGGCATATCCGGGCTCTCCATCCTGAAATGATAAAAAGATGTGATAAACTCCGGTTTTCTGACATTTAAATGTAAAGGATTTGTAGTCTTTTCCTGTTGCTTCCATGAAAGAACTACCCAACAGACGGTTCGTATCAAACAGTTGAATGACCCCTTTACCGGGTTTGGAATCAGAATTACAAATTGAAAATTTATATACAGTATTTTTTTGCAATATCATGGAAAACTTCGCTGACTGTGGTCGGCCATCAGCTTCTGAAGGTCCTAAATCAGCAATAAAATCCTTTAAATATGTTGCATCTTCACCAGTGCTATTTGCACAATCCCGTACTAATGCCTCTTCAATTTGTGCACTAACTTTGGTAGCGGATATTAGTACTAAGAATGCAATCAGAATGAAATTTTTCATTATTAAAGGTTTTTAATATTCAAACGTCAACTTGAAAAAAAGTGTTACAAATAAGTAAATCAAATTTGAACTACAAGTTAATTAATTTATCTCGAATTACTTTGGTTTTATTGGTAATGGATTCAAGCTGTTCATCCGTAATATGAACAATGCTTTTTTCATTTTGAATGATAACAAGTTCACCATTAACTTCCCGGGCTTCCGGCTCTCCATATTCAATGGATATTTCAATGTCTTTAAAATCTTCTTTCAACCCATTCAGATCTTCAATCAACTTTTTAACAAACTGGTCATTGCTGTAATTCTGAAGAATTAATAAAAGCTGGCTTAATACTGTTTTTTGTTCACCAATACGTTCAGCAAGATTTGCATTGTCGGTTGTTTTTGCAACCTGTGTGCCAAGGTATAAACCTTCTACCCAAACTCCTGAAATCATCAGTGAGGAAAGGTTTCCACGTTTGTTTTCACGAAGGTATTTGTCCATTTGATTGAAACTATGAACAGAAATGTACATCAATGAATCGATGTTTTGACTATTGGTTGCAAGCCGTTTCAAGGTTGGGAAATCAAAAAACTGACCCACGTTGATTTCATCGGCCAGACTTTTAATGGCGCTTAGATAATCGATAACAGATGTTGTTTTTTCATACATGTTGAGATACCCCATATCTGCACCAAAAACACCAAGTGCAAATGCCTGCTTGGAACTGGTAACATAATTGTCAACGAAATCTGTTGTTGCCAGGTAATTTTTTGAAAAAGGTACACCTAAAGACTTTATAAGTGCAGCCATTTCAATGGGTGAAGAAACGTTTTGTACCATCTCCTCCATGGTTTCGTCTGCAACCTCTAACGGTTCTTCCTCTCCATCAATTACTGGCATTTCAAGATCATCACTTCCTTTTTGACTATTCTTGCAGGCTGAAAGCACAAGAAATACCGATAATATAAAAATTGTTTTTCTAACCATGATGAAAGATTGTTTGTTTAATCTTTTATACGAATTTAAATAATATTCTAAAATAAACGAATGTTTTTTTGCTATACTCCAAATATTTATTCGAGGTTTTCAAAATATACAACAAATATGATTATTTTTTGAATTTCAGGTTTTCAAAAATGTTTAACAGTTTTTTCAGACCTTCATAATACAGAGTGACATATAGAGTACCTGTTAATAACCATATGAAGATCATATTAAACCAATAGGTATCAAAAAAGTCATTCATAAAATGCTTATTAGGAGCATAAAAATGCGAACGGAAATCAAAGTATCCTTTTACATTAGGTAAATGATAAATCGGATGGAACTGTTGAATTAGTTCATTGTCCACTTCAATGATTTTATTTTTTTCGTAAACTTTCATTACCATGTCTGCCACGCTTTCATTATAGTAATCATCTCTTATCCGATGATACTTTTCGGGGTCTTTTTCAAGCCAGGCGTTGATCATTTTTTCCTTTTTGTTAATGGCCAGCATAAAAAGCTTTTGGTAATACGTTTTCATTCCGTTTAAAAATTCCCTGATTTGCACGATGGTGTTTTCATCGATTTTTTCGGGTGAAATATTTTCCAGATTATCGAATGAAGCATTTTTCGGGTTATCTCTCAGTTCTTTTTCGATTTCATTTCTGAGCAGTGTGAGGTTTTCAGATGTTTTCTCAATTTCACCATTGTTTTTATACTCTTCCTCAACCGCTTCCAGTTTTTCAAACAGGGCAGGAATTAAGTGAACCGTTTTAAAATCACCAATACTCTCCTGCATTTCAACTTTAAAAGTATTTGTTTTAAAGTTATTGTCTTTGAACTGGTGAACCATGAGTGCCTCGTATGCCCATTTGGTTACCATAAATTCTGCAATAAAAGGAACTTTATCAATGCTCGTAACACTTTTATTCAGTTTTTCAAAACTAAACATAGCTCCACTTAATATCATCATTGGAATCATAAGCAACGGAATGAGAATGTAAATAGTGACAGCAGAATTGAAAGATGCTGATACGTTTAGTCCCAGCATGTTGGCGAATGCTGCTGTTGAGAATAATGCAAACCAGTAGTGAAACATCATTCCTTTAATTCCGAGGATGTTGTTTGCAATAATCAGAAACAGAAATGCCTGAATTGCCGATATAACAAACAAAATGATGATTTTTGATGTGAGGTAACTGGATCTGCTAAGGTTTAAGAATGCTTCTCTTTTAAGTATTTTCCGATCCCTGAATATTTCTTCGGCACTAACTGTTAAACCCAGGAAAAGCGCAACAATGAGTGCCATAAATATATAAATATGGATGTTTTCATTTTCCCTGAAAATATAAATGCTTGATTTAGGATCAGCAATGTACCTGATGATGTAGGATAGTATAAATCCCAATATGGGTGCTTCCAGTAAGTTCAGGGCAATGTATTGCTTGTTGCTAATTTTTGAAAAGAAATCCCTTAGCGTATAAATTTTAAGTTGGTTAAACCAGTTGGGGATGTTCAAGCCTTTTGGAGGTCTTTCTTCAATTTTTTCTGCCGGTTCGGGCTTTTCATGTTCATGATAGTGTTGTTCCCATTTCGTTGGTGAAACTTTTCTGGAATCGGTATAATTACCAAATTCATCGACCACTCTTGCCTCAATAATATTAAATATCAGCTCGGGATTTACATTACCACAGGTTGGACATTCACCGACGTCACTGTTGATTTGCAGGTCAAGTTTTTTAAAATACATTACTGCTTCCACCGGATTGCCGTAGTAAATCATATAACCACCGGTATCCAGAATAACCATTTTATCGAACATCTTATAGATTTCCGATGACGGTTGATGAATAACCACAAAAATTAGTTTGCCTTTCAGGGTTAATTCCCTCAGCAGGTCCATGACGTTTTCTGAATCTCTTGATGATAATCCGGATGTAGGCTCGTCTACAAATAATATGGAAGGTTCCCTGACAAGTTCCAGCGCAATGTTCAGTCTTTTTCGCTGACCACCGGATATTGTTTTATTCAGTGGAGATCCGACTTTCAAATCTTTTCGGTCGAGTAAACCAAGGTTTGAAAGCGTTTTATTTACCAGTTTAACGAGTTCTTCTTCTGACTTATCTTTAAAACAAAGTTTAGCGTTGTAGTAAAGATTTTCAAAAACCGTTAATTCTTCAATAAGAAGGTCATCCTGTGGAATTAATCCAATGACACCTTCCAGTTTATCTTTTTCCTTATGAAGATCAATGCCATTGATAATAACCGAACCTTTTGATGGCTCATCGATACCCGATAATACATTGAGTAACGTGGTTTTTCCGGCTCCGCTGGCACCCATTATTCCGATTAATTTACCCTGGTTTTCGGAAAAGCCAATGTTTTGGAGGCCAACATTTCCGTTGGGAAATTTAAATTCAATATCCTCGACTTCATATGAAATTTTACTTCCATTGATGTCCGCAAGAAAATGAGCAACCACATCGCTGTAGTATATGGGTTTTCCTTTTGGCAATTTTACGGTACTACCATTTGCAAAAAGGTATATTCGCTTGTTATTCAAGGCCAGGCCGTTGAGGTAAAGAACCTCATTTCCGGTATATTTGAGAAAATATAAATCAACAACGGGTATTCGTAGAATGAATATTGAATCATCAAGTTTTTCTGTTAAAATGTGTTTGCATTTATCACACTCAATTTCACGATCATTAATGATCATCACATTTGGATCTGATAATTCATTAAAATCGTTTTTTAAAACAAAATTCTCGATGCTTTCAAATTCCTCTGGTGATACTTTAAAAACTTCAGCCACCGTATTGATGATGGCCATCCGTTGATCGGAGAATTTCCGGTCGGCATTGACAAGTTCAAATAATCTTACAAGAACAACGATTTTCTGGTTTTGAGTAAGTGTTTTGTTGATTTTTTTGCAGAGGCCCAGAATACGTACGGAATCTTTAACAGACGTAAGCTTTTTCTTTTTTTTGTTATCGTCTGATTCCTCTTCATCGAGACCTGCATGTTTCACAAATAAAGCAAAATATTCATGAACAGCTTCATCGTTTAATTGCTGTTTAAGAAATATTTTAACGTATTCTATTTCGCTTGGTTCAACCCCTTCATCCTGTTTTGCAATGATTGCAAATAGCTGCATCAGGGCCCTCAGAATTTCTTCACTCATATATCAGAATTTACCCGTTGTGTATAAAAAATGGGTTATTTAAATCAATAAGAAATTTGCTCGAAAGGTACGTCTACAATATCAGAGTATTCTTCACCTGCTTCTTCCATATCTTCATCATCCTCAGGGTAGTGCCATTTAACTAAAACTTCGTTCCCTTTTTCATGAAGGCTTTCGAGTTTCATAAGGATGTCAAGCAAAAGTTTTGAAGAAGCAGTATTAAAATATACCAGTTTAAAGTTGAATTCGGTTTTATCTTTTGGATTTTCGATGTATTCCTCTAACCAGTTAAGCACCGGATTGTAGAATGAAGCCACATCTTCCGGTAATGATCTTCCGGATATTTCAAACGCATTATTCTCTGGATCAAGGATAACTTTAGGGGTATCTTCTGTGCCTGCAATTTTTATCGTCTCCATATCGCTTAATTTTTAACTTCTTGAAATTGTTGAGGTTAATAAAAAGAAGGAAGTATCATCATTGATTGGCAGGAAATGATATTCCAGCTCTTTTCCGGTTTTTCTCTTAATGTCAATAAATCCTAATCCGGCCCCTCCCTTATCAGATAAACGGCCTTCTTTCATTTGCTTTTTGTAAAGTTCTTTTAACTCATCTTTGTCTTTTGTATTGATGGATTCAAGCATGTTTGACAATTCTTCAATTCTATCATTGTCAACGGCATTTCCGGTTGTAACGCTGTATTCGTTATCTCCCTTACTTACCAGGAAAATACCACGTCCGGAAAAAAGGTAGTTTTCAGATCCAAAGTCTTCAGCATGTTTGCTAATGTTTTGAAGACACTCGACCATCACATGAAATACTTTTCGCTGAACCGAGCCTGATTCATCTTCCTTTGCCATGTTTGTTTCAGTAAGGGAAGTAAAGGCTTTGGTTATCTGGTGAGTAATTTCACCTTCATAGACTAAAGTAATTTCATGCGCTTTCATTGACTTGTAAAATTCATAAACAAATTCAAGAAAGCCTTTTACATCTTTTTTGTCATATTTCATAGTCTATTGTTTTTATATAAACTGTTAAAACTCAATTCCAATTAATAGTACATCATCAATCTGCTTTGTATCACCTTTCCAGCTTGTAAAGTCATCATCGAAATACTTGTTATACCCTTCCATTGAGAAATCTGCATGTTCAAGAAGTGCTTCTCTGATTCTTCTTGCAGAATATTTCTTTTTATCCGGTCCGCCAAGCTGGTCGGGCAATCCATCAGAGAAAAAGAATATCTTGTCGTTTTTTCTGAGGTTTATTACGTAATTCTTAAAATCTTGTTCAGTCTTTTTTCTGTGCGGGATACCACCGATAGCTTTTCGGTCACCTTTAAATTCCGATAATTCGCCATCGCGCAGTAAATAAAGAGGCCTGTGGGCGCCGGCATACTGGACTTCATTCTTTTGCAAATCAATTTTACAAAATGCGATATCCATACCATCGCGGGCATTGGCGCCTTCGCGATCCTGTTTCAGCGTTGACCTTACCTGGTAATGCAAACTATCACAAATCTGCGCTGCTGTATATTCCTTATCGTGGTCAACAATGTTGTTTAACAGAAAATAACCTATAAACGAAAGCAATGCTCCTGGTACCCCATGACCCGTGCAGTCCACCGCAGCAATGTAAATAATTCCATTTTTCCTGAAAAACCAGGGAAAATCACCGCTAACCACATCTCTGGGCTTGTAAAAGATGAATGATTTTGGAAGAACTTCTCTGATAATACTATTATCGGGCAGGATAGAACCCTGAATTCTTTCGGCATAGTTTATACTATCCTCAATTTTTTTGTTTTTCTCCTGAATTTCCTGTTCAATGCGTTTGGCTTCGGTAATATCATGGCCAACGAACAGAATAGTTTCCAGTTCATTTTCATTGAATTCAGGTATGGCATCAATACTCATATACCTGTCTTCTTCATTCATACCTTCTTCCGGAGGCAGAATAAGTTCATGGTTGGTTTTTTCAGGGTTTTGCTTGATTTCTACAATGGCTTGTTTGAAATAAGCCTGAAGGACTTCAGAAAATTTTACGGAATTAAGCGTTTTGTTAATGAGATCCTTAGGTGTCAGCCCAATGTAATCTTTAATGATAGGGTTGGCATAGAAGAACTGACCGGCTGTGCTGACCCGGATGATCATATCAAGTGAATTTTCTGATAATGATTGCATCTTGCTTTTCAGCCTTTCCTCTTTTTCCGCCCTTTTCCTTTCCGTGATATCCTGCGAATTCAGGATAATGCCATTGATGGCCGGGTCGTTGAGCAAATTTCTTCCGGTGGCCTCAATAAATATTTTTGATCCATCCTTTTTCATGTAGGTATACTGGATGGTATGTGCTTTTTTTGGATTTTCCCTGAGAAAATCAAACATTTCTGTCATGCTTGCCTCTCCGCGCCTGGTCAAACGGTCAATATCTTTTCCCCGCATCATTTCCTCTGGTGTGAATCCAAGGATTTTTGTAACGGACGGGCTCACATAGGTCATTTTCATGTTTTCATCGTAAATGGAAATGATCTCGGAGGCATTTTCAAGTAAAGAATACAATCGTTTTTGGGCATTTTCAACCTGCTGGATCTGGGTTTCCAGTTTCTCATTTGATTTTTCCAGTTCCTCTTGTGTAGCCCTCATCTCCTCAGCATTCTGGCGCAACTGTTCTTCATTTTCACGAAGTTCTTCAGTCATATTCTGTGATTCCTGAAGCAGTTTTTCGGTACGCTGATTGATTTTCAGGTTAAAAACGGTTCGGGCAATGATTTCACCCAGTTCTCTTAAATACCTGATTTTTAATTCTGAAAATTCTTTTTCCAGTGAAGCAAATTCAATTACACCCTGCAACTCTTCATCCGAGATTAATGGGACAATTAAAATGGATTGTGGTTTTTGATCCCCCAGTATACCGGAAGTAATAGTGACGTAATCATCAGGTATCTCCGTTCGGTAAATGATATCCATTTCATAGGCGCACTGACCGATAAGTCCGTGCCCTACCTTAAATTCCTGGTTGATATATTTTTTACGGTTGTAAGCGTATGTTGCAAGATTAATGAGAAGATCTTTTTCATCATTGTAAATGTACAGGGCGCCCTGAATGGCATCAATGTATTTTATGAGATTAACAATAACATCATAGGATAGCTCATCAATTTTATTATGCATTCGAAGGATGTTCGCGATAATTTCCTTCCCTTCTGCAATCCATGATTGTTCAGCCTCTTTTTTGTTATTTTCAAGAAGATTATCCCGCATAAGCAAAAGTGAGGAACCCAGAACATCATTTTCATCCACACCTTCGAAGGTTGTATTGTAATTACCTTCTCCAATTTCTTTGGCAAACCGGGCGTTGCGGTCAATCCGGATTTCTTTTTCCTTCAGTTGTTTTTGGTACTCCGTTTTTTCTTTTTTCCAGTGTTTTTGAACCAGATTCACTGAAACAAATACACCTACCGGAATTAGATAAACAAACCAAAACAACGGATTTTCGTTATGCATTTCCTTGATGAAACCCCAGTTCAACGATTTGTCTGTTGCCGCGATTACCGCTATCCAAGCCATTAAAGGTATTACTAAACTAAAAAGTGCCCCTTTAATGGCAGAGGTTAATTTGAAATTTCGATATTCATTAAAATCCTGATTCATAGCTGGCTTATTCCTTGATTAATGAAGTAAAGGATGTATTTAGTTTCTCAGAAAGCTTCTCCATTGCTGCTTTCATTTCTTCATCGAAGGTCTTAAATGAAGCTATCTCAAGTATCCCTATAACTTTATCATCATTCAGTACGGGAATTATCAATAAATGTTTGGGTGAACTGGTTCCTAATCCGGAAACGACTTTCACGTATCCTTCAGGAATGTCGTCAATTAACAGAAGTTGCTTGTTTCTTGCAACCTGGCCTGGCAATGTTTCACCGGTTTTAAATGGTTTTGGTGGTTCATCATTAAAGTAGGCATACTTGCCTGCCGGATAATACACTTCCTCGTCACCTTGAATTAGAAAGACGACTCCCTGAACAATTTCAAATTTCTTCGACAGGTTGGTCAACAATTTTTCACAATACTTTTCCTTGTCGCTCAGTAACTCGGATGACGGTAATACTGAGTCAACGATTTCATCATAATTGACCAGTGATTTCTCCTTTTCCTGTATCGTGCCTGATTCCTGTATTGTCTCTGTAGCATGGCTATCATCTTTTTGTTCTTTCATATGCTTTACCACTTCAACAATTTTTTCTTTTTTACCAGCGGATAAAGTAAACATCACAATACCCAGAAAAAACTGAATGGCAAACATGATATAAACTCCGCCGCTGCCATTCTCAACCCCGGTTTGGTTATGAACAATATTGTTGTGTAATAACACGAGTAGAAAAATACCTGAAATAATAAATAGGATAAAGGTGATTATTGTTAATGTCTTGTTATATTTTATAATATTCATATCCTGTTATTGTTAAAGTTTTTTTAGAAACTGAATGATTTGTTCTGTATTAAAAATATGATCTACCTCCGTTACTTGCAATGATGATTCGGTCATTGTTTTTACTTCGCATTCACCTGGGTCCTGCACGATGGTTAATCCACCCATATCATGTACTTTTTTTAAGCCCAAAGCTCCATCCCTGTTGGCTCCCGACAGAATGATGCCGATAAGGCTCTTCCGGTAGGCATGGGCAGCAGTAATGAATGAAAGGTCAATTGATGGGCGTGAGTGGTTTACCGGTTCTTCAATGGATAGCGCCACCCTGTTTGTAAGTTCCAGTAACATATGATAATTTGCAGGGGCAAGGTACGCTTTCCCGGGTTTCAGTTGTTGCTTATCCATGGGTTCAATGACCGGGATGTTTGATTTCAATGACAAGGCTTCTACAAATCCTGAACGTACGTGTT
>CAZAMT010000021.1:0-29093 GCA_964486145.1 uncultured Bacteroidales bacterium | reverse complement strand
AAATGGAATATAATACAACCATTAGAATGCACGAATTGATAAAATAATATAAATTGCAATATAATGAAGAAGTTAACGATTAATATGGTTTTGATGGTTTGCTCTGTTGCTTTGTATGCTCAGCATACTGCCGCCGACAAACTATTTGATAAATATTCGGGGATGGAGGGATTTACAACGGTTTATGTATCAAAATACATGTTTAATTTATTTGCCCGGATTGAATCAAATGATGAGGATTTTAAAGATTTTGAGAAAGTGGTAAGCAAATTAAATAGTATAAAAATTTTGGCTTCAGACGGTACTCAGGAACCATCAGGAATAAATTTCTATAACGAAATTATGGATAATCTACCGGTCCAGCAATACCAGGAATTGATGCGGGTAAAAGAAAAGGACCAGGATATGAAATTCATGATTCATGAAGAAGAGGGGCAAATCAAGGAACTTCTCTTAATTGTTGGCGGAAAGAAAGAAAATGTCCTGATAAGTATTCAGGGTAACATTGACTTGGAAACGATTTCCAAGCTTTCGAAAACAATGAATATTGAAGGAATGGAAAATCTTGAAAAAATTAATGAAAAATGATCAACCGATGTTCAATTCTCATGATACTGTCGATTACAATTCTTCACTGGGGTTGCAATGCTGACAGAGTAAAACCACCTGAAAAAGTTTTTGAAATGTACGAGGGTCATGAGGCTGCTCAGTATTACAGTTTACCTCCGTTGATTGCCAGCAAGGTAATACCCGGGGAAGAAAAAACACATGAAGTAAAAGAAGTTTTAAAAGAAATCAATCATTTGAAGGTACTGGTTCTGGATAATTCAGAATATGGAGAACAAGCATATGTTGATGTGCGGCAAAAGCTTCAATCATATGCTGAAAAAAAACAGATGAAGGAAATGATTCATATTACGCACAATGGTGAAGAGATCAGTATCAACCTGAGGGAAGAAGGAGGTGAGCTCCGGGAAGTACTCGTAAGTATTCATGGAGATAAAGGGTTTAAGGGAATTTCTATGGAAGGTGATATTACCATCGAAAATATCATTCAATTTGTAAAAACAGCCGATTTTAACAAACTGGAATCGTATCTAAAACCCTGACCGGTTCAACAAGCATGGAGCATAGAACTATATTACCTTACTACAAGCTCTTACGCGATATTTTGGTTAGTAAAAGAAGGATGTTGTAAAGGTTGCAATATTATCCTTTTCATCCATTATGAAAAGTTCCAAGGTGTGATTCTTACCTGTCTCCAACTTTTCATCATCAAAAAAATACTGCACCAGGTTGCTTTTTGCATCGTACTCAAATAAAACCCAGGTATTATCAATGTAACCATTATAGGATTTTATCCCGGACAGATTGTCGTTAATCCTGAAGTTGATGCTTTTGTATCCACTCAGATTGGCATTTGCCGAAATATTCAGTGGAACAATGCGCGGGGCAATGGTATCAACATCCACATAGTATTCACCAAAATATTTTGTTCCCGATACCACATACCCGTATTCATAATTGCCTCCAATTGCCTGGCGTGAGCCGTTTTCATTTTTTCTTACCAACAAGGCCTTGTTTTTAATATCATCGGGAATATCACATTTAATGTAAATTTTCATGTATTTGTTTAGCGGAGTGTATTTGTTATGGATGGAATGAAGATCCGAATATGTTGTAGGACCTGATGAGGTTTTGTAGTAAAAATAAAAATCATCAAAGAGCGCGTTTTTTGGAAGATATACACGTACATTTTCATTTTCAAAAAAATTTTCTTTTTGCCATGACATGAACACTCCCCGTTCACTGGAATTTTTTGCATGAGCCGGAGCTTGCTGGTCAGTTGCAATTATATAAAAATCAACAGTTGATAAATTACCATAACTGTCTTTGACATTAAAGTGAACGTGATGTTTTTGATTATCTGAAAACTGATAATATCTTTTGTCGGGCGATTTAACGTAAAACCGGAGTTTATTATTTGGATCGATTTGCATTTTTTGAAATTTTCGGCCCGATGCCATCTTTTCAGCATAATCAACATGGCTTTTTACATATCCTGCCTCATCAAAACCAATTTCATTAACCTCATGGAGGTACACTCTTACGCTATCTACCAGCATTTCTATTGAAAATATTCCACACCTGTTTGATGAGCCATTCAAATAATCATATACTTCAATTCCGAATCCGGTTTTTCCCGAAACTGCTATTGGCGATCGCGTTGAAAGGGCGTATTTACCATTGCTGCCCGAAGCATTCAGTATCACTTTCTCGTTTTTACCATTGACAAGGCTGTTCTCATCCATGGGATATATAGCAATACCGCGAATGGATGGTTTAATATTATCGCGCACGTCAAAATTATAAAAGAGTCCGTTTACCGGGCGTTGTGAAGCCGTTTTCCGAATCTCAAAATGAAGGTGTGGGCCACTGGAACTTCCCGAATTTCCTGATATTCCAAGAATTTCCCCTTGTGATAAGGTCAATTGATTCTTTTTAAGATAAAGGTCAATTTCAAATGTTTGATTTCGGTACTGATAATCTTTCACAAATGATTCAATAGTTTCATTGTACGAAAGCAGATGGGCATAAACGGTTGTCATTCCGTTGGGATGGCTTACATATATGGCTCTTCCGTACCCGCCGGATTGTATTTTTATCCTCGAGACATAGCCATCGGCCACTGCATAAACATTTTTTCCTACAACCGCCTGGGTTTTAAAATCCAGGCCTGCATGAAAATGAGTGCTGCGCAATTCACCAAAATTACCTGACAGGTACAATGGTATATCAAGCGGTGATCGGAAATAATCGCTTTCATTAAAACTTTGTGAATGTGATGATAGAGAAATTAATAAAATAATTAACCCTGCGCAAATCGTTCTTTTAAATGTCATTTCGTGTATTGTTTTTATAATTATCTGCATAGATTCAGTATTAACAGACTGAAAGTGAAGCAATTTATTTATTTATTTATTTTTGTTGCCCGGTATTTATTCGGATCATGTCCTTTCAACTGTAAAACTATATCAAATCAATGGTTGAATTAAAACAGAAAACAATTTTTTTAAATTATTTCACTATATTTATATTTGCATACCTCATATTGATAATATGGAAAGGAACTATGAAGAAATAATCCCGGAATTAAGGGAAAAGATAGAAAAACTTATAAATTTGTACGAAAAGGAGAAAGAAAAGAATATTGAATTAAGTTCAAAAAACATTTCTCTCCGTGAAGAAATAAAAACAAAAGAACAGGATTGTCAAACTGTTCAAACAAAATATGACAATCTACGTTTAGCAAAAACGGTCTCTGCTACCAGTGAAGATTCACATGAAGCAAAGATAAAGATTAACAGAATGGTGCGGGAAATTGACAAGTGTATAGCTCTGTTAAACAAATAGGTAGAACTGCAACAATTGGATGGAAGAAAAATTATCTATAAAAGTAAATGTAGCGGATAGGTATTATCCCTTAAAAATTGACAGAAAAGACGAGGAAAAGATCCGGACTGCTGCCCGGATGATAAACGAAAAGGTATTGCAATATAAGCAAAGGTATGCTGATAAAGATACTCAGGATTTTCTGGCAATGGCTGCATTACAATATGTAATTAAGTATATTGAAGACGAAAAACAAAAAGATATTCTACCTGTAATCAATGATCTTCATTCACTAAATGAAGAGTTAAGTGATTATTTACAAGGAGCACAAAAATAAGTTCTTTACATAAACAACACTGCCCGCATTTATTCTTCAGGCATTTGTGAAACTCAACACTTTACCAATTGGAGTAAAGCTCATTTGCTATGAAAGGCAGGCCTCACCCCGTTGATTCGGGGTCTTTTTAACCGAAGACAGAGGAAACCTGACATAGTTTGGCAACTCCACCCATGTCAAAACTGGGGTTTTTATAAATCAATGGAGAATAATGCGGGTTTTTTATTTTATAAATTTTAATAATTATTATAAAAATGATACCATTATTGATATTGGCAGAAATGACCTTCATGGTCAAAGGAGCAATTATTGGTTCGGCCAGCTTTGTTGGTGGCGGATTGCTGACATACATTGTATACCACATGGTCATGCGTTCGAAAAGTCAGAATATGATTAAGGAGGCCCAGGTGGAAGCTGAAGTGATAAAAAAGGATAAAATTCTGCAGGCAAAAGAAAAATTCTTGCAATTGAAAGCAGAACATGAAAAAGTTATCAATGAGAAGAACAACAAAATAGCAGTTGCCGAAAACAAGATTAAACAAAGAGAACAGGTTGTATCCCAAAAAATGGAGGAGGCCCAGCGAATGAGAAAAGATGTGGAGGCTATCCGCGAAAACCTGAATCTCCAACTTGAAGTAGTTGAGAAAAAAACCGAAGAACTGGAAAAATCACACCGCCAACAAGTAGAGCAACTTGAAGCTATTTCGGGTTTATCAGGACAGGAAGCCAAAGAACAACTCATTGAAACGCTGAAAGATGAAGCTAAAACCGAGGCGGTATCGTACATCAATGAAATTATGGACGAGGCTAAAATGACGGCCAACCGGGATGCAAAAAAGGTAGTTATTGAAACAATTCAACGTGTGGCTTCCGAAGCAGCTATTGAAAATTCGGTCACAGTTTTTAATATCGACAATGATGAAATTAAAGGCCGAATTATTGGCAGGGAAGGAAGAAATATCCGTGCGCTTGAAGCAGCTACCGGTGTTGAAATTATTGTTGACGATACGCCCGAAGCCATTATATTATCAGCCTTTGACCCGGTTCGCCGGGAAATTTCGCGTCTTGCATTGCATCAACTGGTAACTGATGGACGAATTCACCCTGCCAGGATTGAAGAAGTGGTTTCGAAAGTACAAAAGCAAATCGAAGAAGAAATTGTGGAGATCGGAAAACGAACAGCCATTGATTTAGGAGTTCACGGGCTACATCCTGAAATTATTCGCCTCATTGGAAAAATGAAATACCGCTCCTCTTATGGGCAAAACCTGCTGCAACACTCACGTGAAGTTGCAAATTTATGCGCCATTATGGCAACAGAACTTGGTTTGAACGCAAAAATGGCCAAACGTGCCGGGCTGTTGCATGATATTGGAAAGGTGCCGGATGACGAACCGGAACTTCCTCATGCCATTTTTGGAATGAAGCTGGCTGAACGATATAAGGAGAAACCCGAGGTTTGCAACGCCATTGGAGCACATCATGACGAAATTGAAATGACCAGCCTGATTTCGCCTATTGTTCAGGTATGTGATGCAATTTCAGGAGCCAGACCAGGTGCACGCAGGGAAATTGTTGAGTCATATATAAAACGACTGAAAGACCTCGAAGCACTGGCGCTTTCCTATCCTGGTGTGTTGAAAACTTATGCAATCCAGGCCGGAAGAGAATTACGTGTGATTGTGGGAAGTGAAAAAGTATCCGACAAGGAGGCTGATAGTCTGTCTTACGATATCGCTAAGAAAATCCAGGATGAAATGACGTATCCCGGTCAGGTTAAAATTACTGTGATACGCGAAACAAGGGCCGTGTCGTACGCTAAGTAAGTTTTACCTAAGTTGAGCGGAACCTTTAACTCGTGACCAAAGGGAACAATTGCTCAATTTTGGTTAAAACCCTTTGTTTTAAATAAAAATTTTCAAAATTTCCTGCATTTGGGTAACTTTTTCCTTTACCCCAATTTTTTGGTAGGAGATTATCAGATTGAGAATTAATCTTTTAATTATCTCCGTGTTTTCGCATGGTTTGTAAAACGAATCATCCGGAGTCATGTTCTGTTGTTTTACAAAATAATCAATTTCACGCTTTCCTAAAACTGCGCCACGATTGAATGCGTTAATGTAAAACAATACATTTTCACTACTCATTGCATCAAACCAGTCATCTACATAAGCCATCAGGAAATTTTTCGGAAGATTAACTCCATATACTGGCACCCCGAGTCTTTGTGCAACAACCATGTAGATAATTGATAAGGAAATGGGGTTTCCTTTTTTTGATTCGAGAACAACGTTGATGTACGAGTTTTGGGGTGAATAGAAATTGGTTGCGTTTGGATAAAATTTGTGTTCCTCGAAAATAATGTGGTTTAATATCCGAACCTTTTCCAGCGCTGTTAAATTATTGTTTATCTCAAGCCAGACATCATTTTTTATCCTTTCAATTCCATTTAAAATGGTCTCAAATTGTAAATCAGGATATTGAAATTTTGAGATGTAAAATGCGCCTTCCAAAATATCATCAGCCCCGGTTTGCATCCATCGCTCCATTTGTTTTTTTACGGACGTATGCTGAATTTCTTGGATGATATTCTCAAGTTTCGACTGGATTGTTTCATTCAATGAACTTTCCCATACCGATTCAAGTTGAGGAATAACCTGCTCACCATGTTGCTGCAGGCTATGACTCACAGCGGAAAAGACTTCTTCATCCGGATCTTCAAGTAATGTTAGCAATGCCTCTAATTCAGATTTTTCCATAAACAACGTTTCTATAATATCTAACGTTTGAGCAATCAATTTGTTAAGTGGAAAATTGCATATTTATAAGCAAAGTTAACATATGCTTATACAAATACATATAAAGCCGATTTTAAGTTTTGAACAACTTTTTGATACACGGGAATCTTACGTTGAAACACCATTCTTTCTTTTTGGATTAATAGGAAGAAGAATATTGAAGATATACATGAGCCAAATGATAGATTTCATGTATTTTTGCGGTGTTTGATAAAAAACAGAAATTCCGTCAATAAAACCTCTTGTGGAAATACATGTTATAGGTAATAAAGAAAACCAATAAAAGAAAGATTAAAATGATACAAAGAATTCAAACCGTTTACCTTTTGATAAGCCTTATTCTTATTAGTTTAATGTTTGGTATTCCCGTTTCAGAACATTATTCACTCGATGGAAACTTTTACACGTTTGAAATTACGGGTTTAGAGAATGTTAATGGAGAACAAATTTATGGAACACTGCCACTCGTTATATTATTTGGAGTTATTGATTTTTTAATATTTATATCCATTTTTCTCTATAAACGGCGTGTATTACAGATGCGCATTTGTATTTATAACATTTTACTGCTTACAGGTTCGTTGGGGCTGATATATTATTACTTCCAGGATATTATTGAGAAATACAATGCTCCTAACTACTCATTTTCATTAACTATTGTAATCCCGCTGGTAACCATTATTCTTTTGTACCTTGCATTTAGAGGAATCCGCAGAGATGAGCTACTGGTTAAATCTGTTAATCGCATCAGATAGGACAGGGGGTAACATTAAAAATTGCTAACCGGGAACAGGCAGCTTAAAAAATGATCATATGTTCCTGGTCTGTGATTTTTTCACAATACGCGCACTTGAGAGCTACCCTGATCCCTGGTATTACTTTAAACTTGGTTGTAACCGGTTCGTTGTTGGTGATGCACTGGGGATTTACGCATTTGGCGATGCCACTGATTTCATCAGGCACTTCTACCACCATTTTATCAACAACTTCATAGTCTTTAATCACGTTGAGTTTGGCTGTAGGTGCTACCAGTGCAATTTTATTGATGTCTTTGTTAATGAAATATTTATTTTCAACCTTAATGATGGCTTTTTTACCCAGTTTTTTACTTTCCAGGTTCGCTCCAAACGACATTAGGGAGTCCAGTTTTTGAAGATTGAGAATGTTAATAACCTTAAACAGGTTATTTGCCGGGATATGGTCAATTACTGTTCCGTCTTTAATAGCGCTGACCTGTAATTTTTTCTTATTTTCTTTCATGTGTTTAAAATATGTGACCAAACCTGAAATTTGGCACTCATTTCAATCATGGTCGTGTGTGCCTCAGTAACTATCTCAGATAACTTGTCCGACAATTGGCGGATGGTCTGTTTCATAACCAATAAATACTTTTAAAATTAAATGACACCAAGAATCGATGATATAATTGCCTGCCTTGTAAATACACCATTCAAAGCCTGCTCAAAATAATATGCTTTTGGATTTGCATCCACATCCACATCAATTTCATTGACCCTGGGCAGGGGATGAAGCACTTTCATGGTATCTTTGGTTTTTTCTATCATCTCGTTTTTAAGGATATAGGCGTTTTTTGTTTTTTCGTATTCTATCGGATCCGAAAACCTTTCCTTCTGTACACGCGTCATGTAGATGATATCGGCTTCTGAAACACTACCTGTAAAATCTTTATGTTCATGAAATTCCAGGCCAACTTCCTTGAGATGCATTTTGTATTCCATCGGCATTTTTAATTCCTCCGGAGAAATGAAGTGAAAAGTAGTTTTAAATTCGGACATAGCCATAAGAAGCGAATGCACCGTTCTTCCATATTTCAAATCACCAACCATAAATATGTTGATATTGTCAAGAGAACCCTGCGTTTTTCTTATGGAATACAAATCGAGCATCGTTTGTGTTGGATGCTGGTTTGCACCGTCTCCGGCATTTATAACCGGTACTTTTGAAACTTCACTTGCGTACCGTGCGCTTCCTTCAAGGGGATGACGCATAACAATCAAATCGCAATAGCTGCTCACGATGCGAATGGTATCGTTGAGCGTTTCACCTTTTGTTACACTTGAAAATGTTGAATCGGAAAAACCGATGATGCGCCCGCTCAACCGGTTCACTGCCGTTTCAAAGCTTAGCCGTGTTCGTGTGGAAGGTTCAAAAAACAATGTTGCCACTACCTTGTCTTTCAGGACACCTTTGTGTTTGTTCAATTCAAACTCCTCGGCTAAATCAAGCACGTTCACGACATCCTCTTTGCGGTAATCGGTTATAGATATTAAACTTTTATTCTTCATTTCAGGTTGTTTTTGTAAAATATTGCCTTATCAAATTTAAATAAGTTTACATTCACATTAAATGAATGTTAATAATTAATTAATAATTTTTTTCGGCCTCTATTCGTTGACACGACGCTGTTTTCAAGAGATTTAGTTTTTCGGTTATAGATATTATCCTGCTTTTTCTGACCGAGAATCGAATATTGCATCGTACTGCAAAATCCTGTTCGAGTATGCGCACAGAATCGTCACTCAGTATACGCATTACCACGTTCATATCTTCATATTCAAATTCTACACTGGCAGTTTGATCAATGGTTTTGTTTATAATGGTTCCATTTTCCAGAGCATCCCGTGCAGCAGATTTATAAGCTGTAATGAGACCTCCGGTGCCAAGCAATGTACCACCAAAATACCTGACCACCACGATCAATACATTGGTGATGTCTTTTGACTGAATTTGCCCGAAGATTGGCCTTCCAGCAGTGCCGGATGGTTCACCGTCATCATTGATACGGTAGTTTTCTTTATTCTCACCAAGTAAAAATGCATAACAGTGATGGCGTGCATCGTGATATTCTTTTTTAAGATTGCCGACAATTTCTTTTGCTGCATCTTCATTGCCCACGGGATATGCAAACGACAGAAACTTACTGCCCTTGCTTTTATAAATTCCACTACTTTCACTGAGCAGGGTTTTGTATTCATCATCCCGAGTTTCCATGTTATGTAATTGATAAAATGTAAATAACCACCAATGCCAGGGAGATACCTATCCAATTGACTTTTAACAGTTTTTCACGAAAGTAAAAATAGCCGATGAATGTATTCAGAACGACAATCCCGGTGTTGTTCAACCCAAATATCACCGAACTGTCTAACCAGTTTGAATTTTGTATTGTTTGATGGTTTAATGCTTTAATGATAAAATATATTGAACCGTAATTAAACAATCCCAAAACAACTCCGGGAAGAATGTTTTTCGGTTGAACAATTTTTTGAATATTCTTTTTTCTGAAAACCATTACAATTAGCCCGGAAACAAATGCAACAAAAAACACCATGGTTGAAAATATTGCCGATTTTTCAGAAGAAACATGGTACTGCTGGGCAAATTTTACCATTGAGTCAACAATTCCCATTCCTGCAAAAAGCAATAAAGGTAAAAACATTCGTAAGTTTAACCTGGTTGATGTTTCGGGCTTTTTGTAAACAGTAAATCCAATAGCCACAAGTGCCAGAACAAATGCAGCCATCTTTATCGATGTTAGCCTGTCCGCGGGATCAATAAAAATGGAAAACATGATTGGGATTACTACTGACATTTTGCTGGCAAGGGTTGTTATCGTCATTCCTGCATGCCTGGTTGATATGCCAATAACAAAAAACATAACGATAAACAAAACACCAATGATCACTGCTGCCGGGATGGCTGTATATGCCGATGAAAATGACAATTTATTGGTAAATGAATTGATAATCAGGCCGGTAATTGCTGCTACGAAATAGTTGGTAATGATGGCAGTGAGTAGGTCAGTTTGCTTGTTTTCAATGTATTTAAAAGTTACAAAAATGCCAGCGGAAGAGATGATACAAAGGATTAAAAAAATCATTCATTTTTAGATTAAGGCAAAAAAAAACAGACTGAACAGCCTGTCTTTTATTTGTGGTCATATTTTTAATTTCTTTTCGATGTCTTCAATTTGATTTTTAAAGTGTTTATCTGTATCTAACAGGTTATTAACTGTTTTGCAGGCATGCAGCACGGTGGCATGATCTTTACCACCAATTTGCGAACCAATGGTTGCCAGAGATGACTTGGTCAGGCTTTTTGAAAAAAACATGGCTACCTGCCGTGCCTGAACAATTTCTCTTTTGCGGGTTCGTGACTGAATCATATCCACCGGGATATTAAAATAATTGCAAACTACTTTCTGAATGTAATCAATGGAAATTTCCTTTTTTGTATTCTTAATTAGTTTGTCAATCATTTCGCGTGCCAGATCCAGCGTTATTTCTCTTTTATTGAGAGTCGATTGTGCCAGTAAAGAGATCAAAGCACCTTCCAGCTCCCGCACGTTATTTGTTATGTGGGTTGCAATATATTCAATAACATTATCAGAAATGTTGATCCCGTCTTTATAAGTTTTATGTTTTAGTATAGCAATTCGTGTTTCAAAATCAGGTGACTGCAAATCAGCCGATAATCCCCATTTAAATCTCGATAGTAAACGCTGCTCCATTCCCTGCAATTCAACCGGGGGCTTGTCCGAGGTGAGAATCAGTTGTTTCCCTGATTGATGAAGATGATTGAAAATATGAAAGAAAATATCCTGCGTTTTTTCTTTACCTGCAAACTCATGCACATCATCGATAACCAATACATCTATCATTTGATAGAAGTGAAGAAAGTCGTTTTTATTGTTATTTCGAATAGCATCAACAAATTGAGTCTGAAACTTATTGGCGTTGACATACAATACGGTTTTTTCCGGCATTTTTTCTTTTACCAGGATCCCAATGGCCTGTGCAAGATGTGTTTTACCCAAACCGGAATCACCATAAATGAGCAATGGATTGAATGCGGTTCCTCCGGGATTTTCGGCAACAGCATATCCGGCTGAACGTGCCAACCGATTGCATTCGCCTTCAACAAAATTATGGAACGAATAATCAGGATTCAACCTGGGATCAACATTCAATTTTTTGATACCCGGAATGATGAATGGATTTTTGATAGTTGCTGTATCTGAACTGCTTAACGGTACATTGACAGGCTTGTTTGATAATTCAGTTTTATTTTTTGTAGGAAATTTAACAGTATATGGCCTGGCATTTGTGTAAATGTTATTTTCCATTACAACGCTATACTCCAGCTTGGCATCATAACCCAATTCCTTGTGAAGTGTTTTTCTCAGTATATCAATGTATTGTTCTTCCAGATATTCGTAAAAAAACGGACTTGGAACCTGAATTGTCAATACTTTGTTATCAAGTTTTAGGGGGACAATAGGTTCAAACCAAGTTCGGAAACTTATGGAAGGTACATTGTCTTTAATGATTTTTAGGCAGTTATCCCAAACTTCCGTATGCTGCATTCTAAATCGGTTTTTTATATTATTATTAGATATGGTTGCTTCGACAAAAGTGACAGCAAGTTTGTGAAAAAAAAAGTAAAAAAAAAATCAATTTCCTATTGACTTTTTGAATACTTGATTATTGTTTTTATTCTCAACCTATTAAAAATGAAAAAATATTGAAAAAAAATTAAGTAGTTGATATCCAGTATTTTATCCATTATTGTTTATTAAATAATTGTTAATTAAAGATTTAATAAAAGTGAATTAAACGCTTACTTTGTCTTCACATTTTCTTAACCTAAAAATAAAAAATTAATCCTGATAAATGATAGGGATGTGAATAAATACTAAAAAGATCTTGACAAATTGTTAATAACTTCTCTAAACCCTTAACCTTCTGATATATAGCAGATACATTATGTTAAATTACTCAAATTCAGTAATTTATAGTTTTCAGGCAAAGTCTGATGTAAGTGGTTTCGTTTAATTATTTACCAATCAAATTTATATAAATTTTTATTTGTTAATATCCCGGAAATATCATTCTTCCTTTGCTGGGTTTTCTTTGTCTTTTCGGCCAAACAACGAAAAATGAACATATCTGTTTGGATTTTCCTTCAGATCATTCAACAAATGGTCCAAACGAATAGTAACCTGGTTCAGGTTTACGTAAAGCGAATCATCGTAAATCAGCTTTCCTGCTGTACCTTGAGCCGAGTTAACGGTTTGGAGCATATTTTTACTTTGCGACAGTACATCGTTTAATTCTGTAAGGGTTTTATTGATGTCAAGTTGGGTTAAAGAATCGCTAAAGGTTGATATATTGGCAGATACATTATCAAGATTTTCTGCATTGGATGCAAGGGAACCTGAAAATCCCTCAAGATTTTTCAGCGACCTGTTTAAATCTCCTCCCTGGTGCAGGGTGGCATTCAGCTCATAGGTTATTTTATCCAGGTTTTCAAAAACACTTTTCAGATGTTTTTGTGTATCGTTATCAAGTATTTTGTTCAACGAAGTTAAGATTGAATCGATCGAACTTACCAATTCCTCTGCTGTTGATTCTGCTTTTTCAACCAGTGCATCCATTCCTTCCTTGTACTTGGAATTCAGGGTATCTTTATCCTGATGATAACCTGTGATTTTATCCGGAAACATCAATATTACCGATTTGCCACCAATAAAACCAGTGCTTTGGATCTGCGCGACGGTATTTAAGGGAATATCATATTTTTTATGAATTCCCATGGTAATGATCAACTGGTTATTATTGTTTTGATTCAGTTCAATGTCTGAAACAATACCAATGTTATAGCCATTGACAAGAACGGGTGCAGACTCTGAGAGTCCGTCAATCTTGTTGTAAACACTATAAAACGTCCTTTCGCTGGCTAAAAGATTTCGACCTTTTAAAAAATTGATCCCCCAGATGAGCATGGCAATTGCCACGGTAACCAATAACCCGATTTGTGTTTCCCGATTAATTTTCATATATTTTTTTGTTCTTTAATTGTTTTTTTGTTCTTCAATTGCCTCGTTCACAGGTATAATTCTTCCATTTTTCAATGCAATAATAAATGCGTCCGGGAAATATTTTTTTACTGTTTGGCTGTACTCCACAATGTCCTTATACCTGTTGCTATTGCCAACAGCATATTTATACATGTCTTCCACTAAAAATTCCTCAACATTGGGGAGGCCTTTAAAATACTCGGAACTTAAAGGAATAGAGTTTCTTGAAGCGGTAACCTGTACTTTAAACCTGATGTCATTGCCATTTACAACTGGTTCTGAATTTTTGACGGCATAAAATACACTGTTTTTTTCAACATCGTTTTTGTAATCTCTGAATGCCCTGTAAATAGCTGAGGCAATATAATCCTGCCCCATGTCGGAAGCAAGAAATTTTTCTTCTTCCGAACTACTTAAAAATCCCGTTTCCACCAGTACACTGGGCATGGTGGTTTGCCATAACACCAAAAAACCGGCCTGTTTTACTCCTCTGTCTTTGCGTTTTGCCCTCTCCCTAAACTGGTTTTGAATGTAAGATGCAAATTCCAGACTTTGTTCCAGGTGAATGTTTTGCAACAGGGATATAGATATATACGATTCCGCTGAATTCGGATCAAAATTTTCATAATTGGTTGTATAGTCTTCTTCTAAAAGAATTACCGAGTTTTCGAGCTTTGCAATCTCCAGGTTATCTTCAGATTTATGTAATCCCATGGCATAGGTTTCTGTTCCTTCTGCTCTCCATTTAGGATCAGCATTTGCATGGATGGATATGAATATGTCTGCATTGTTTTTATTGGCAATCTCAGCCCGTTCATGCAGGGGAACGAATACATCCGTTTTTCGGGTATAAATTACTTTCACATCCTTCTGATTTTCCTGGATGTATTTGCCAAGTTTCAAGGCTATACCAAGTACAATTTCTTTTTCTTTTGTCTTTTTACCCAACGTACCGGGGTCTTTGCCGCCATGCCCCGGATCAATAACAACGGTACGAATTTTGTTTCTTTCCGGTTCATCAGCACTTGTTTGACCGGTAAAAATGAAAAATAATAACAGCCCCGATATCAGAAACCGGAAATGGTTACGTTTTAAAGATAATGTATGGCTTATATATTTTTTCATCATTATATCCATTGATTTTTTTAGCTTTGCATGCTTTGCATTCCAGTATTAACGCTACAAAAATAGTACATAAAATTGTTTTATAGGATATTCATAAAATTTCTTTTATTAACCATAGTATTTCATTTAATATCCACATCACTAATGGGGCAGGAAGAAACCCCTTCCACTGAAATGATAGCCGACACAGGGGAATTTAGGATGGATACTGCGTATACTTTTATGGAAGATACGCTGCAGGCAAATGATACAACAGTGGCGGATACAGGCTTGATCAGTGAGGCGGACAGCGATGCTATTGATTATCCTGTAAATTATGATGCAGATACTGTAATTACTTCCTTTGAAGGAGATACTGCTTTTATATATCTTTATGGAAACGGCAATGTTACGTACGATGATATAGAATTAACTGCTGACTATATTAGATTTAATATGTCAACACGCGAGGTTTTTGCAAAAGGAATGCCCGATTCAACCGGAAGACTGGCCGGAGAACCAATATTTAAACAAGGCGGTGAAGAATTTCAGAGCGAGAAATTAAGATATAATTTTGCGACACGTAAAGGTTACATTAACAACATTAAAACAGAGCAGCAGGATGGCTTTTTGCACAGCGAAATAACCAAGCGACAACCAAACGGTCATATTCATATTAAAAACGGGAAATATACCACCTGCGATGCAGATCATCCACATTATTATGTGGCTTTAACCAAAGCCATAGCCATTCCCAATGATAAAATTATTTCCGGTCCGGCTTACCTGGTCATTGAGGATATCCCGCTACCCTTGATTTTACCGTTTGGTTTCTTCCCGAATACAAAAGCTGAGCGTACCAAAGGAATTCTGGTTCCCATTTACGGAGAGGAAACCAATCGTGGATTTTTTTTAAAAAATGGTGGATTTTACTGGCCTATCAACGATTACATGGATTTGAAGGTAACCGGCGATATTTATTCGCGAGGTACCTGGGGACTGCAACTGGGAACCAACTATAAAAAAAGATATAAATTTGGAGGAACCATTAACGGGAGGTATTACCAGAATATTACGGACCCAAATGAGATAAATCCATCAAAGTCAACCGATGTCTCCGTTCAGTGGTCGCATCGCCAGGATCCAAAGGCCAATCCCAACAGCAATTTTTCAGCCAGCGTCAATTACAGTACACGGTCATTCGATCAAAATCATAGTTTGAACATTCAGGAAAGGCTTACAAATACAAAGACTTCCAGTGTTTCATATCAAAAAATATGGCCAAACAGCCCGTTCAGCTTATCAACTACTTTGAATCATTCACAAAACAGTCGTACGAAGAGTGTGAGCATGACGGTTCCGAATGTGAACCTTTCCATGAACCAGATTTATCCTTTCCGTGGCAAAAACATGGTAGGCACACCCAAATGGTATCAAAACATACGTCTTGGATATTCATCTGAAATGCGGAATGAAATCCAGACATTTGATACATTGCTGTTTACACCGGCAACAACCATTCATGATTTCGACAACGGGTACCGACACAGTGTGCCCTTATCAGTTAATTTCAAATTACTTCGATTATTCAACCTCACTCCAAATGTGAGTTATACCGGCATGGTATATACCAACAAGGTTAAAAAAGTGTATGAACCATCCATAATTTCTGAAGTTGGGGATACAGGAGTCGTTGTAAAAACAGATGAACCAGGATTATATTATGCACATGCCTGGAAACCATCGGTTGGTACCTCCATCAATCCGAAAGTGTATGGTTTCTTCGAAAATTTCCCTGAAAAATGGCGGATACAGGCTATCCGGCATATGATTTCGCCTACAGCGGGTATCAGTTTTTCACCCGACATGGAAGGATTGGTTCCTGAATATTACCAGCCCGTAATTAACTCAGAGACTAATGAAATCCACAACAACGCTAATGGCGTTGAACAGTACTATTCGGTATTTGAAGATGAAATATACGGAACCCCGACTGCCCGTGGTCGCTCAGGTTCTGTATCGCTTGGATTGAACAATAACGTTGAAATGAAAATTTTTCCAAAAAATGATACCGTCGGGAAAACCGAGAAAGTAATGCTCCTTGATAATTTAAGCTTCAATACCGGCTATAATATTTTTGCAGAAGAGTATAACTGGAGGCCTGTTTCAATGAATGCACGTACTACGCTGTTTAACAGAAAATTGAGCATCAATGCCAATGGAAGTTTGGATCCATATGGCACGGATACCATCAACGGTCGTATGCAGCGCGTCAACGAATATGCATTCAGTAAAAACAGTAAATTGTTCAGATTGACACGTTTTGGTGTCTCCATGAATATTTCGTTTCGTTCGGAAGCTGGAGGAAATGATGAAAAAGGAGAAGAAGAATCAACAAACATATCCAATGCAGGCCTCCCCGTGGACGAATTTGGAAACCCGGTGGGAGATATGTTTGGTTATAACTACGTTGATTTTAGTGTTCCCTGGAGTGTGAGTGCCGCCTATAGTTTCAACTATTCAAAACCTTTGGATCGAAAAACCCTGACTCAAACCATCAGTTTAAATGGGGACTTTAGTCTTACACCCAAATGGAAAATCAGTTACCGCACCGGGTATGATTTTGAACGCGACGAATTTTCACTTACAAGCTTTCGAATTCACCGTGATTTGCATTGCTGGGAAATGAGTTTGCACCTGATTCCATTTGGACCAAATAAAAGTTATCATTTTACGATTAATGTGAAATCAACCATCTTAAAAGATCTCAAGTTTGACAAGAAATCAAGTCCCTGGGATCGATATAATTAACATGTTTAATAAAATAAAAAAATATGAAAAAAATTATCAACACTAAAAAAGCGCCAAAACCCATTGGTCCGTATAATCAGGCAGTAGAATACAACGGATTGGTTTTTGTATCTGGTCAGGTTGCCATAGATCCTGAAACAGGAAAATTTAATCAGGGTGATATCGCGGAGCAAACCCGCCAGGTTTTTCAAAACCTTGAGGCTATTTTGAGGGAAACCGGACTGGATTTTACCAATGTTTTAAAAGTAACCTGTTTGTTGGCTGATATGAATGAATTTAGGGAGATGAACCAGGTTTATGGTGAGTATTTTACTGAAAACGAACCTGCCAGGGCAGCATTTCAGGTGGCCGGGTTACCATTGGATGCAAAGATAGAAATTGAACTGATCGCCGGAAAATAAAAACACCGGTTGAAACTTCAACCGGTGCCCTTGATTCGTTTTCCGAAAAAAAAGTTATTCTGATACGATTTCAAAAGAAACATCTACGGTAATTTCTTTATGCAATCGGACGACAGCATTGTATTTACCTATTTCTTTGATCATATCTTCTTTTATTTTTATGTTTTTTCGTTCAATATCAAATCCCTTTTCTTTGAGTGCTTCAGCAATTTGAATGGTGTTTACCGAGCCGAATATTTTTCCTTTGCTACTGGTTTTTGCACCAATGGTAAGTGATACATCTTTGAGTTTTTCTACCATTTCTTCCGCTTCTTTCCTGATTTTTTCCTCTTTATGTGCACGTTGACGAATGTTTTCCTCATGCATTTTCTTTGCTGAAGCCGTCGCGTTTATCGCTAATCCTTTAGGTATCAGATAATTACGGGCATATCCTTTTTTAACAGATACAATGTCATTTTTGTATCCCAGGTTTGGTATATCTTGTTTTAATATAATATCCATTTCAAATTCCTCCGAATGATTTTTATTTTAACATATCAGTTACATAAGGCAATAATGCCAGGTGCCGCGCCCTTTTAATGGATGCAGCTACCTTTCTTTGATATTTTAAAGAAGTGCCTGTTACCCTGCGGGGAAGAATTTTCCCTTGTTCATTCAGGAATTTTTTCAAAAATTCAGGGTCTTTATAATCAATGTATTTAATCCGGTTTTTTCTGAACCGGCAATACTTTTTCTTTTTGATTTCAACGGTTGGTGGTGTTAAATACCTTATCTCTGATTGATTATTTGCCATGGTTTATGCCTCCTGTTTTTTAGTTTCAGCCAATCTTCTTTTCTTCTCTGCATATTCAACAGCGTATTTTTCCATTTTAAAAGTCAAAAACCTTAAAATACGCTCATCACGGCGAAATTCTGTTTCAAGCTTAGCAATAATTTCTCCTTCAACTTTAAATTCAATGAGATAATAAAAACCGGTAGATTTTTTCTGTATGGGATAAGCGAACTTTTTCAATCCCCAGTTTTCTTCATGGACAATCTCTGCCCCGCCATCTTTCAGGATGTTCTTAAATTTGTCGACCGTTTCCTTCATCTGGAGCTCAGACAAAACGGGAGTTGCAATGAAAACGGTTTCATACTGATTTACCATAATTACTCTTAATTTTTAATTACATTTAAAAAAATTGAGGTGCAAAAGTATGCTTTTTTTCTTGTTATTCAATGGGCTGGTTAACAATTTTTTGAATCATGTTTTTCATTGATATGAAAATTACTCGAATTTTGATCATGCCAATTGTTAATAACATCAAATCGCCTTATTCCAGATTTTGGTTATTATTATTTATATTTGGCAGTGATTTTAAGGAACATTCATGGAGAATTTTATTGTATCAGCACGAAAATACAGGCCGGACACATTCAATTCGGTTGTAGGGCAGGAGAGCATTACATCTACGCTTAAAAATGCCATTCGTACCAATCATTTGGCACAGGCTTATTTGTTTTGCGGGCCAAGAGGTGTTGGTAAAACCACCTGTGCACGAATTTTTGCCAAAACCATCAATTGCCTGAATCTAACAACAGAAGTTGAAGCCTGCAATGTTTGTGAATCATGTGAATCGTTTAATAAATCCCGGGCTTACAATATTCATGAGCTTGATGCAGCTTCAAATAATTCGGTAGAAGACATACGCAGCCTGATCGAACAGGTACGTATCCCTCCGCAGGTTGGTCATTATTCCATTTATATCATAGATGAGGTACACATGCTTTCGGCACAGGCGTTTAATGCATTTCTCAAGACACTTGAAGAACCCCCGAAGCATGCTATTTTTATTCTGGCAACAACCGAAAAACATAAAATTATACCTACCATATTATCAAGATGTCAGATATTTGATTTTCACAGAATTCAAATACCCGATGTAGTGCAATATCTTGATTTCATTGCCAGGACGGAAAACATTGAAGCCGAACCCGATGGTTTAAACATCATTGCTCAGAAGGCGGATGGTTCCATGCGCGATGCTCTTTCCATTTTTGACCAGATTGTCTCATTCTCCGACAATAAAATTACCTATAAGAAAGTAATTGATAATCTAAATATTCTTGATTACGAGTACTACTTTCGGTTAATCGATGCATTTCTCTCCGAAAACATAACCACGGCATTGTTAACTTTTGATGAAATTCTGAAAAAAGGATTTGATGCGCACAATTTCATTAACGGATTGAGTTCGCATTTTCGTGATCTGCTGGTATGTAAAAATCCCGAAACCATTCAACTGTTAGAGGTTGGTGATAATATAAAGCAAAAGTATAAAGAACAATCTACGAAAGCGCCGGAGGGCTTTATTCTGAATGCCCTTAAGCTATGTTCTGATTGTGATGTGAATTATAGAATCAGCAAAAATAAGCGGCTTCTTGTAGAGTTTACTCTGATTCAGATAGGAAGAATCCAGAATCAAAAAAAAAAATCTGATAACAACGAGCAAAACGTAGTTACGGCAAAACCAGAGGAAAAATCACAAAATAATTCGGTAAAAGCCAGGATTCCATCAAAAAAAGCGGAACCGAAAAAAATTGAAACTCCCAATTTATCTTCTTATCATTCAACACCATCTATAAAAGATGCATTGAATCCGAAGGAAGCTCAACAAAAAATATCATCACCAGAGAGCACCTCACAAGAAAAACGAAAGACCCCGTTTACAGAAGATGAACTAATTGAGCACTGGCAAAAATTTGCTGCAACACTGAAAGATAAAAAACCACGCATGTATAATACCCTGCGCGCAATTCAGCCGGTATTAGAAAAGAATTTTGTTATTCTAATTGAGCTAAAAAACGGTACGCAGGAGGCAGAATTCAACCAAGACGTTAAACATCGGTTAATAAATTATCTGAAAAACCATTTCAGTAATGATTATGTTGATATAAAAGTTCGCTTAAGCAAAGATGAAAACGAGGATAGTGGAGGAAAACTCTACACCGATGATGATAAATTCAGGTTTATGAGTGAAAAAAATCCAGCGCTTCAAAAGCTAAAGCAGCAATTTAACCTTGATTTCGATTAAAAAAAATATTTAAACAGAGGAACAATTAATTATTAAACAATAAGTTATATGGAAGGCGAAAAGATAACAATTAAAAATGGTGAATTGCAAGTCCCCGACTTTCCTATTATTCCTTTTATTGAAGGTGATGGAACAGGCCCGGATATTTGGGCATCATCTGTAAAGGTATTTGATGGTGCGGTTAAGAAAGCCTATGGTAATTCAAAAAAAATATTCTGGAAAGAAGTGCTTGCTGGTGAAAAAGCATTTAATGCCAACGGTGAGTGGTTGCCTCAGGAGACACTTGATACCATTAAGGATTACCTGGTAGCCATAAAAGGGCCACTAACAACACCGGTTGGCGGCGGAATCCGTTCTTTGAATGTGGCATTGAGGCAGATTCTTGATTTATATACCTGTTTGAGACCGGTTCGGCATTTTAGGGGTGTACCTTCACCGGTAAAAGATCCATCAACAACAGATATGGTCATATTCAGGGAAAATTCCGAAGATATTTATGCAGGCATCGAGTGGATGAACGGTACCGATGAAGTGAAAAAGGTTGTTGGGTATCTGCAGGACGAAATGGGGGTTAATAAAATTCGATTCCCTGAATCAACCTCCATCGGGATAAAACCAGTTTCAAAAGAAGGAACGCAGCGGTTGGTGCGGGCAGCAATCAACTATGCAATCGAATATAAGAAAAGTTCGGTTACGCTTGTACACAAAGGAAATATCATGAAATTTACCGAAGGAGCATTTCGTGACTGGGGCTACGAACTGGCAAGGGAAGAATTTGAAGCGAAACTCCTGGATGGTGGCCCATGGTGTACCATGAAAAATCCGGATACCGGGGAAGAAATAATAATCAAAGATGTTATAGCTGATGCATTTTTACAGCAAATACTGACGCGGCCAAAAGAATATTCGGTGATTGCAACATTGAACCTCAATGGTGATTATATTTCGGATGCACTGGCAGCCATTGTTGGAGGTATTGGAATTGCACCCGGTGCAAATATTAATTACGAAACCGGACATGCCGTTTTTGAAGCAACTCATGGAACAGCACCAAAATATGCAAACCAGGATAAAGTCAATCCGGGATCTGTCATTCTATCAGGTTTACTTATGTTTCAGTATCTTGGTTGGTGGGAAGCTGCAGAACGCATTGAAAAAGGCCTTCAGCAAACCATTCTCGACAGAACGGTTACATATGATTTTGAGCGTTTAATGGATGGCGCAACCCTCTTGAAATGCTCTGAGTTTGGAGATGCTATTGTTAAAAACATGTAATTATATTTCGAGAGGATTACGAGCATTCTGAACTTTTTAAGAAAGGTAATGTTAATTAGTTAAACTAAAGATTATAAATATGTTGTCAGAAAAAATAACGAACATTTTAAATGAACAGATAGAGAAAGAAGGTTATTCATCACATCTTTATCTTGCCATGGCTTCATGGGCTGAAGTAAACGGATTAAACGGTGTTGCCAACTGGTTATATGCACAGGCTGATGAGGAACGCATGCATATGTTAAAAATAGTTAAATACATGAATGAAAGGGGAGGACATGCAGAAATTGCAGAAATAAAAAAGCCTCCAACCTCTTATGAAAATGTAAAACAGTTGTTCAATAATGTTTTAAAACACGAACGGTATATCACGGCATCCATCAACGATATTGTGGCTCTGTGCATTGAGGAAAAGGATTACACAACACATAGCTGGGTTAACTGGTTTGTAAATGAACAAATTGAAGAAGAAGCTTCGGTGAATACCATCATTGACAAGTTAAAACTTATTGGCGATGGTAATTTGTATCATTTTGACAGTGATATGATGAACATGCGGGCGGATATGTCATCAGAAGCAGAATAGATTCAATTTCCTGACATCCTGTAACCAAAATTCAATTGATAACGTAAGAATACCAACCGTTATCAAATATCACTAATTTAATTTAATTTTTTGAAATGAGAAGAGTTACAGGTATGTTTTTGATACTTACTTTCTTAGTATCATTTAAAGGAAATGCACAGGTTACTGATGCACAGGCGATGTTTATTTATAATTTTTCAAGGCTTGTAGAATGGCCTGTTAGTGCCAAATCTGGAGACTTTACGATTGGGGTGCTGGGAAGTAGTCAGTTATCAAATAGTTTGACTGGCTTTGTTGCTGGTAAGAAAGTTGGCGGACAGAGCATCAGTGTTAAACAGTTTGGTTCGGTCGATGAAATTGCAGGTTGTCATATTCTTTTTGTTTCCTTCGGGAAAAGTTCAAAAATGTCTGAAATTCAAAATAAATTAAACGGAACCAATAGTTTGATCATTGGTGAAAAAAAGGATTTAGTTTCAAATGGTGCTGCAATAAGTTTTGTGATTGATGACAATAAGTTGCGGTTTCAGCTAAACAAGGCAAATGCTGAAAAATATCAACTTAAAGTTAGCAAGAGCCTGGAAGAAATGGCAATGTTATGATTTCCTTTTGTAAAAAAATGAATGGAGAGGTCGGATTGTTTCCGGCCTTTTTTTGTTTAAAAAAAACCGATGTACCTGAAAGATACACCGGTTTACAATTCATTAACCCAAAAAAAGAATAGTTATGATGATCAAAACTTCATCTTAACCATTTTGCAATTTAATTATTTTTTTCTAAGTAAAACGGTAAATTCATGACCTTGTTGCTCATCAACATCAAGAAAATCCACAATGCTCCAGTTCATTTTTTCACAAAGTTCAATGAATGCTGTTGTATTCCAAACTGACCAGTGGTGTTCAAAATCACAAACCTCAAATCTTTTCCAACCTTCCGGAGGTTCATCATTTTTTATTAGAATGTGATGGTCTTTATCCTTCTCATTTTCATATTTCAATTTATAATCTTCTTTTCGGTGGGCGTAATCGGTGCAAGAAATCCTGTTCGTATTCCGCAGCATTAGTTCATCAACATCTGTAATATCCCGGTTACGATCAAACGTTCTGTCTTTATAAGGAATAACCATACAAATGTAACCACCTTTTTTAAGTACCCGAAACCATTCTTCAATTGCTTTAACGGGATCAAAAAAATGCTCAATTACGTGTGAATTAAACACATAATCGAAAACTTCGTTTTTAAATGGCAGATCATCTCCTGATGCCAGTATATTAACCAGTTGCGATTTTTCCCATCCTTTGTTTCTTGCTCTGGTTTTGGCATCAATGATATCAACATTTGCATAGGATCCTTTTTGTCTTTCCAAACCATAACTTTTTCCGGAACCACCGATTTCAATGCCGTTTTTACCATACAGGTATCTTTCAACCAACGGATTGCTTTTCCCCTTGTATTTCTTTCTGATTCTATTCCTCCATTTCTTAACGGGAATCAAGAATGACAACAATTTCATAGTTACCCTTTCATCATGCATGTTGTTTTTCAATCCATTTGCGCGCATTCACAAAAGCTTCAATCCAGGGAGATACCTCATCGCTTTTTCTGTCATCGGGATAATGTGCCCAGTTCCATGGGTATATGGAACGTTCCAGGTGCGGCATGATGGCAAGATGCCTGCCATCTTCCGAACAAATGCCTGCTACGTTGTAATCGGAGCCATTGGCATTTCCCGGATATTGGCCATATGAATATTTCATTGCAACATGATAGGCCTTTTCATCCTGAGGGAGGTAAAACCTGCCTTCGCCATGGGCAATCCATGCAGCCAGCCGATTGTTTGACAGAGATGAAAGCATAACAGAGTTATTCTCGGGAATATCAAGGTTAATAAAAGCGGATTCAAATTTCTTTGATGTATTCACCTGCATTTTCGGATGTTCTTTACGTTCCGGATGAATCAGATTCAACTCAGTCATTAACTGGCATCCATTGCAAACGCCGAGGCTCAGGGTGTCATTTCTGCTGTAAAATTTATCAAGAGCCGCTTTTGCTTTTGGATTATATAAAAACGCTCCGGCCCAACCCTTCGCGGATCCCAGTACATCGGAATTTGAAAACCCACCGACAAAAACAACCAAATGAATATTCTCCAGAGATTCTCTTCCGTTAATTAAATCCGTCATGTGAACATCTTTTACATCCATGCCTGCAAGGTGCATGGCCCAGGCCATTTCACGATCTCCGTTAACTCCTTTTTCGCGAATAATGGCAGCTTTCACTTTTGAAGGGCCTCTTCGCTTTTGATCTATGTTGTAATCGGCGAATGCTCCTGTAAAATGTTTTGGAAATTTAAAGTGCAGTGGTTGTGTTTTATAATTATTAAATCGCTTTTTGGCTAACTCCGAACCACATTGACTCCGGTCAAGGAGATAAGATGTAGTAAACCAAACATCACGGTAATGCTCAATATCAAAGTTTGTTTGAAGGCCCTTCCCGTTTACAGTAATCTTTCTGCTTTTCTGCGGTATTCCAAGGTCTATAAAATAAATACCATTTTCTTTCAGGTGATGCTCAATGTTACTGTCTGTTTCAACCTGAATTAAAAGGGCCGGGTTTTCACTAAACAGTATCTTTATCGGGTCAGATTCTTCAAAGCTGTCAAGATCAATTGATAAACCACCGGTAGTGTTGGCAAATGTCATTTCAAGCAAAGAGGTAATTAATCCACCAGATGCAATGTCATGTCCGGCAAGAATTTTTTCATCTTCAATGAATTTCTGGATGGCATTAAATGTGTTTTTAACATATTCAGCACTTCCAATCATTGGGGTTTTGTCTCCAAGTTTGTTCAAGACCTGACCAAAACTGCTTCCTCCAAGCTCAAACGGCGACAATCCCATGCTGATGTATAGCAATTTGGAGTTTGTTTTATTCTTCAATACAGGTTCAACGGTTTTTCTAATATCCGTTACTTCCGCGGCAGCGGATATTATGACCGTTCCGGGGGAGCGAACGGTTTCGCCGTTTTTATATTTCTGTGTCATGGAGAGTGAATCTTTTCCGGTGGGAATATTAATACCCAGCCCGATAGCAAAGTCGCTTGCTGCTTTCACAGCCTGGTATAACCGGGCATCTTCACCATTGTTATTGCAAGGCCACATCCAGTTGGCGCTCAGGGAAATTGCACTAATGCCATCTTGTAATGGTGCCCAGATAATGTTGGTCAGCGCTTCGGTGATGGATAAAACCGAACCATTGGCAGCATGAACCAATCCGGCAGCCGGAGCATGCCCAATAGCTGTTGCCACACCTTTATTTCCTTGGTAGTCAAGGGCTGTAACTCCCAGATTGTTTAACGGCAACTGAATCTCGCCCACGGTTTGTTGCTTTGCAATTTTACCGGTTACCGAACGATCCACTTTATTTGTCAGCCAATCTTTGCATGCAACAGCTTCCAATTGAAGTACTTTCTCAAGATATTCTTCCAGCCTGCCTGGTTCGTATGTGATTTTTTCAAACCTTGATACTATTGTTTCATCGGTCATGATGGTTTTAGGAGGACTACCAAACATATCGCTGAGATCCAGATCAAGCGGTTTCTCTTTTGTTTTTTCATGTTCAAAGGTAAATCGCATGTTGCCTGTTGTTTCCCCAATTTCATACATGGGTGCTCTTTCTCTTTCTGCAATTTCTTTTAATAATCCGGTATCCTCCTGCTTTAAAATCAAGCCCATGCGTTCTTGTGATTCATTCCCGATCAATTCCTTGGCTGACAGGGTTGGGTCACCAACAGGAAGTTTATTAAGATGTATTTTTCCTCCTGTTTCTTCCACAAGTTCTGAAAGGCAATTCAGATGTCCACCGGCGCCATGATCGTGGATGGAAACGATTGGGTTATTCTTCATTTCGGCAAGTGCCCTGATGGCATTGCAAATCCTCTTTTGCATCTCCGGATTTGATCGCTGTACCGCATTCAATTCGATTGCATTTTCATATTCGCCGGTAGCTACCGATGATACTGCGCCTCCTCCCATGCCAATGCGGTAATTATCTCCTCCGAGGAGTATAACTCTATCATTTTTATCAGGTGTGTCTTTTAAACTGTCGTTTTTCTTTCCGAATCCAATGCCACCTGCAAGCATGATAACTTTATCAAAGCCCAGTTTTAGTTCATTTTCCTGGTGTTCGAATGTTAATACGCTGCCACATATTAGAGGCTGGCCAAATTTGTTACCAAAGTCACTGGCGCCATTTGATGCTTTGATCAGGATTTCTTTTGGTGTTTGATAAAGCCATTTTCTCTCCTCAATGGATTTCTCCCATGATCGCCCACTGTTCAGGCGGGGATAGGATGTCATGTACACAGCGGTACCTGCAAGGGGAAATGCTCCTTTACCACCGCCAATACGATCACGTATTTCACCACCCGTACCCGTTGCCGCACCATTGAACGGTTCTACCGTGGTGGGGAAATTATGAGTTTCAGCTTTCAGAGAAATAACAGATTCAAAATCGGAAACAACGAATACATCCGGTATATTTTGGTTTTTTGGTGCAAATTGCTCAATAACAGGGCCAGACAAAAATGCGCAATTATCTTTGTATGCCGAAACCACGCGGTTCAGGTTTGTATTGGTGGTTAGCTTGATCAATTGAAATAGAGATTGAGGCATTTCCTTTCCGTCAATTATAAAGGTGCCATTGAAAATTTTATGACGGCAATGTTCCGAATTAACCTGTGAGAATCCAAATATTTCACTGTCAGTTAGTTTTCGCCCCAAATGTTTGCTTAATTCATTTAGGTAGGTTACTTCCCGGGAACTGAGCGCTAAACCCTCCTTTTGACTGTATGCTGCGATATCGTCAATTTCAATGATGGGATCGGGTGTTTTTTCTATTGTGAATGTGTATTGATCAAGATTGTTATAAACAGCCTGAAGCATTGGGTCGAAACCAGCATATTCATCTGTTTTCAACTGAAATTCTTCGATCCGCAGAATGCCATCAATGCCCATGTTTTGAGTAATTTCAACGGCATTGGTGCTCCAGGGCGTGATCATTTCTTTTCTGGGCCCAACATAAATTCCGTCAACCTGTTTATCTGCAAGTGGAGTTGCTCCATCAAACAACCATGATAGTCTGTCAATTGCCGATTGAGAAGGAATTTCACGGGCATCAACTGCAAATATCTTCTTTGTTCCTGTTTTAAAAAATTTGATCATTCTTCAACTTTAACTGGGATTAGGTTACCGCAAAGATAAACAAACCGGGGTATTTGTTCCTTCATTCGTCCGGTATTATATTAACAGCATGTTAACTGTTTATCTGAACGTGACGTGATAATAAAGCAATGGAACAAAAATTATTTTAAATAATATCTGCGGATGATGAGAATGTTTATCAACAGAAAGAAAAAAACCGTAAAAATACCCATGTAAAACACCGGGCTGAGTTGAATTACTGAGAAAAATGATACAAAATCAATGGAAAATATTTTGCTCCAGTTTACGGAAATAATTCCCGGGTTCAGATTTGAACTTAAATAGGCAATGACACCCGAATTTAAATTTGTTTGTGATATGAATGCAAATGCAATTAACACTACCATAACAATAAAAATCATGCTCCAGTGCTTCCTTGAAATTAAAGGTTTGTAGTGAATAGTCAGCTTCCTTGTTTCATACTGGTTCACATTCTCCATGACCTTTAACATAAATCCTTCCGGAGCTTTTATCTTTGGAATGTTATTTAATTCACCAGATAAAACTTTTTCAAACCGGTGATCCAAATTATCATTTTGCTTTTCCATAGATGTCAAAAATTTCGTTCTTTAATGTATTTGATAACATCTGCAACAATTTTTTACGGATACGATAAAGTTTAATTTTAACATTGTCTTCGCTAATTTCGGTTATTTCACTTATCTCTTTTACATTTTTTTCATCCACATAGTACAAATGTATAAGAAACTTTTCGTTTTCCGGCAATTGATCCAGTGCCTGATTCAGGAAAGCAGATCGTTCATCGTTGTATAAACCTGAAAAAGTATCCATGGTCGATTGCAGATCATGCTGGTTTACACTATTTAGTTCAACAGACTGGTTATATTTTTTGTTGCTTCGGATTTTTGAGAGTGCAGTATTGTAAACAATGCGATACAACCAGGTTGAAAATTTTGATTTTTGTTTAAAACTCCGAAGCGATTTATATCCTTTCATGAAAGCGTCTTGTGCAATCTCTTCAGCATCAAGTTGGTTACCGGAGATCCGCAATGCAAGTCCGTAAACCTGATCCTGATACCTGGAAACCAGAGTTGCATATGCATTTGTATTACCACAGATTACTTCGTTGATGTAATATTGATCATCTTTTGAGTTCATTATTTTATAAGACAACCGATGGTGGTATTTGGTTACACAAAATTAAATAAAAAAATA
>CAZAMT010000020.1:0-29462 GCA_964486145.1 uncultured Bacteroidales bacterium | reverse complement strand
TCCGAACAGATTGATCCCTAAGTTGAGCGGTACGAACACAGTGAAGTAGCGCTTTACTTAGGGTTAACCCCGACATAGAAAATGTTACATTTCACCGAATGGGTGGCGTGAAATGCTTACATTTTCTTCGTCGATTGAGCGTAATCGCTCAATTTGGGTGATCGTTTTTGTTAGGTAAAACGCATGCCGAAAAATATCCTGCACAGGTTGTGTTTTTGCTTCAGTGTAACTATTTTTTAATAATTTTCTTATTTACTACCCGGTTTCCTTCAGCACTTACTTGAAGGAAGTATACTCCGGTTTTCAATCCACTGACATCCAATGAAACAGATTGAAAGGAATGAACGATTTGATTGTTCATGATGGTCATTACCAGCTTACCTTCAGTATTTAAAATGTTTACCTTGTACACCTGCAATTGTTTACTTGCATGAAACTGAACTTGTAATTGTGACTGAACAGGATTTGGATAAATGCTCACAAACTCATCTTTAGTTTCAGAACTGCTCCTGATTCCAACAGAATCGGAAAACAGCGGTATTCGACTGTCTATCCATCCCCCGAATCCTGTTGCCTCCAGTCCTTTGGGTGTAGCTTCAAACCAGTCGTTTACAATGGATGTATAAATCTGACGATAATCGATGGCGTATTTAATGTTTCCACCATTTAAATCGTTCAAATCCGGGTTTGTCCCGTAAACACCCGGTTTCAGTCCTTCACCAAACAAAAATACCGGCGTTGCTGTGCCGTGGTCAGTTCCATAGCTGGCGTTTGAATAAACCCGCCTTCCAAATTCGGTAAATGTTAAGCTCAATACTTTTTCATGCAGTCCTAATTGGTGTAAATCTTCATGAAAAGCTTTCACAGCCGAAAATAAATGATAGATCAGGGCTGCATGTGTTCCGATGGTTGAATCGTAGCTTTCCACCTGCTCCCCGTGGGTATCAAACCCGCCGATACGGCACAAAAACACCCTTGTTTTCACACCGCCAGCCAACATCCGGGCAATAAGCTTTAACTGGCCGGATAGTGGATTTTGCAGTGAAGACGCTGGTGCATTTAACGGATAGGTTGTTGGATATACCACCGATGAGTTTTTTCCCGCTTCGTATACGTTTTTCAAACGTTCTGCGTATTGGTTGGATTTCTTCTCAAATTCCATCAAATACCTCAGTTCATCACCGGCATGACTGTCAGGAAATTTAATAGGTGGATCAATACCAACATTTGAGATTAAATCATAAAACGCCTGTGGACTCTGAACATTAAATCCAATAGGAATACCATTACTTCTGTGAAAAGCCAGTGACATGTTGTTTCCTATTTCAATTGCAATGGGGTCAGGTTGTGTTTGTGAAGGGTATGCTTCCGGATATCCCGGATATTCTTCGTTCAGGAACCGTCCCATCCAGCCCGATGCATAATTATCATCGGCATCACCTCCCATAAACATGATATCGCGTCCACGAAAATGAGACAGATTCATGTGTTCGTAGCCCACATTCTGAACAATGGCTGCCCTCCCTTGCTCGTACATTTGCTTTAATGACACAATATCGGGATGAATCCCAATCTGGTTTTCAATGGTTAGGGAGGTATCAAGATTCAGAAACTTTCGTGCACCATCTGATGGAATAGCAATATTTGGCCGGTAATTATAATATTCATTGTATTGATCAAACGGAATCAACGTATTCAATGCATCATTTCCGCCGTGTAACTGGATAAACACAACAACCTTATCATTCCCTGATGCTGCAATGGCAGCTTTTAATGCAGATGGTACGGCCCAGGTTTTTAAGGGTAACCCTGAAATTAACATTCCTGTTGATCCCGCAAATGTGAGGTTTTTTAAGAATTTTCGTCTGTCCATGAGTTTGTTTTCTAAAAAATTTGATATTCGGGAGTTTGCATAATCCCAGATAATAAGGTTTCCAGCTTTTGGCGGACAACCGTTTCGTCATTTGAATTCGCATATAACGACCATTCCCCGCCCCAGTTAATAGGTTCCAGCCCTTCAAGGAAAACTGTATTCAGGAAAAAATCAAACCTATCCTGTGTGATTTCAATGGGATAAAGGTACGTGGTGAAAACAGCTACAATTTCTGATGGATCAGACGGATCACTTATGTTTCCTGAATTTTCAACCCAGTCCACGATATCAAGTGTAAACCCGGTATCCTCATTATCAAAACGGTTCATCAGTTCTTCAGAGAATTTGTAGCGATAAGCCAGGTTTGTTGCTGTTATCCAGTTGCGATTGAATCCCGGTAACTGATGATATGCAGGGTAACCAGCAACTTCAAACGGTTCATAAAGGTTTAATCCTTGTTGTTCAATCTGTTTAAATATACCATTTGCATATGCCTTCTCATAAAAATCATTCAATTGTGTTTCCCGGTCGGGTAAAGCCACATTGAAAAACCTGAGCGAACCAATGATGAGTTCAATGGGTGATTTTATCAATGCTCCAATAATATTATCACTGCTTTCAGCATTATCCAAATCATAAAAATGTTTGCTTTGAAAAAGTGCCGACAACACCGGTTTAAATTCATAATTGTTGTCATAAAAAATATTTGTTAGTGGACCGATCACAGAAGTTTCAATATCATCAGTTATTTCATGATAAACAAAAAAACGGTATAATTTCCGGCAGATAAACCTTGCTGTTTCCTTTTTGTCAAAAATCATCTCAATGAGTGCATCGAGTTCATCCATTGCAGCTTTCTTTGTTGCCAGGCCCGATTTCAATGCATTGGGTGCAATGACGGTATTATCAAAAGCATCACTAAACACCTTTTCATCCGGATCATGCCGCGTAGCAACCTCAATTCCATCGCTGGTTGTTGTTTTCAAAATACCGGAAGGAATTCCCGTATCCATATCCAGGTTTTGAAATGTATCATCGAACGTAAAACCAGTCAAAATGCGGGTTGCCGACTTTATATCATCCTCGGTAAAAAATGTATAATCACCTTCTGCCACCTGAGGGCCTTTTCCAATGGAATAAAGTTCAAACATCTCGCGGGCAAAATTTTCATTTGGTTCATCCTTTGAATTTGTTTCTCCATCGAGATACCTGAGCATGGCATTATCAATACAAACTTTCTTGAAAAAAGTTTTAAAACTACCAAGGGCATAATAACGGTACAATGCATTCTGGTAATATATTGCTTCGTTGCTTTTTACAACTTCAATGCTTGTTGGAATGTGACTATGCAGAAACCATGTCATTCGCTCTCTCAAATGCACGCCATCCGCACGCATAGCATCCAAATGCCATGATTTAAAATAACTGAACAATGTTCCATTATCGTTGTTGGCATCGGAGGCCTTAAACTGCTCAGGCGGATTTGTCCAGGGTTGACCCGTTAATGGATCCACGGGAGGATCCGGAACGGGCTTATCTTCGGTTAATAATTCAAATGCCTTACTTGCCGTGTATGTTGCGAATGTTTTTATTTGATGAATATCCGGACCGAATGTAGCCCGTCGCAACAGATGTGCAGCTAATTTTTCTCCAAGAGGCTCGGTATGTGGTTGTATGGAATAGGTTACCATGTATATAACAATTAAGATATTAGGATAAGAATATACTTATTAACGGAAAATTCCTGTAAAAGTATATATAGCAAAATTATTTTTTACAAGGATTGGTTATAAATACATCCTAAATAAAGGAAGAACAGCAATGAATCCATCGACAAATTCAATTGCTTTTGCGTTTTCTAATGCAAAAATGAAAAAAGCATCATTTTCCTCCTTTATATCGCTGGACAGATCGATAAGCTTAAGCTTACGACCTTCTTTAAATCCAAACTGTGAATATTAGCATAGGTTTAATTGAGAGGAAGATGCAATTTCCATTTGCCGCTTTTCCTCTGAACACATCACTTGCAGGTAGCGGGTTGCGTGTCATTGGATGCGACAGATACAAAAAAACGAATGTTCTTTATGTTTCTTAATATAAGCAATGGCTTTATTTATAACTTATTTGTATTTCAAGCTCTTGACTTAAAACCAACTATCCTTTACCTTTGAGATAATCAAAAGGGTTTTCCTGAAATTCTTAAAACAAAACCAAAAACAATTACTATGGCAGGATATATTAAAATTACAGGCCCCAGATCAATATTAGAAAACATTCATGACATCAATGGGCTTGCGATACGTCCCCGCACAGGCAAACAAACCGGCCCCGACGAACACCTGGTCAAGGCTTATGCCTCCGATGATGCTATTGCTCAACTGGAAGGGCGCGGCGCTACGGTTACCGTCCTAAAATCCTCGGAAGATACACAGACACACCTGGCAAGTCTTGAAGGATACATTGGTGAAAATAACAATGGGGAGATTGCCTGATGGGATATTTAACCGTAGATGAAATCGATACGAAACTTGATGCGTTGGCTTCAAATCCGGATTATTCCGGTTATGTTGACGTATTCAATCTGAACCACAATACGGAAGATGAAAACCATCCGGTGAAATGTATTAAAATTGGCAAAGGCAATGTGCCGGTACTGCTTGTTGGCGGTATACATGCCCGCGAATGGGCGCCACCTGATGCCCTGGTTAATCTCGCCTCAAAACTTTTAAGTTCTTACAAGAATTCCCGGCCATTTGTTGATTCCCGCTTTGAAGCTACCCTGCCAGATTCAGATCCCGATAATGATGGTGTGTATGCCGGCAGAATTGTATTCGAAGAACAAACGTTTCCTTATCCCGAAGTCAAAAAAATCATCGATCGGTTGGCAATATTCATTATTCCGTGTGTGAATCGTGATGGCCGTAAATTCTCCCAGGCTGCAAACGCGTTGAAAAATCGATGGTGGCGGACAAACCGTCATAATCTCGGAACAGTGTGTGCTTCCGGTCCATCTCCAGCGATTGGTGTTGACATTAACCGGAATTTTCCGCCGGTTTGGGATATGAGCGAATATTATAATCCAGCCGGGGAAAGTACAGCGATGCAAGCAACCGGAACAGACGCCTGTGACAGTAGCTATCATCCGCCATATGATCCAGCAGTCCCGGGCCATATTGCGGATATTTATGAAGGGTACCATAAACGGGCAACCTTCCACGGAAACTCAATGGCATCGGAGAATGAAACAAAAAATGTGACCGAGTTGGTGCAGGAAAAAAATATTAAATTTTACATCGACATTCATGGGTTTGCGCGTGAAATATACTATCCGTGGGGATTTAATACCAATCAAACCAATGATACTTCGAAATCATTTTTGAATTCAACCCTGGATCGATCCTCGGGATCGGGAAGACCGTATAACGATCCTTCTTATGCCGAATATTTTCCAAAAAATGGTGCATATGACTTGCTGACAAAGCACATTCACCTGGCAAATCAAATGAAGAATGCTGTTTTCAGTGCAGCCGGTTCGGATGCTCATGCACGTAACAGAATGAAATATGAAGCAAAACAAGCGATTGATTTATATCCTGCCCCGGGTGCTTCGGATGATTTTGTGTTAAGTACCCAACTATCTGCCAGCGGAAACAATGCCAGCTTAAACAGTGAATTTCCGGTACATGCCTTTACGATGGAAAGCGGGCATGAAAGCGACGGGGAGTTTTGGCCTTCCATGGATCCCGCGAAAAATCAATACCGCAAAGTACAACGGGAAATTCATGCGGTTTCCCTTGAATTACTCAAATATGCAGCCAACTGGACTGCACCGGCCTCGGGTTCTGGTTCGGCTCCCGGTTCGGGCTCTGGTTCACCTGAAAGTGACGGATGTTTGTTATTTAGTTTTATGCTCATGGCAATCATTTCAGGAACTTTTGCTGCACTGCTGTTATTCATTTTAAAAATTATATAAGCACTGGAATTCATATTATTCGTTTGATAATACAACCAACCTTATGCCTGAAAACGAAAAAGGAACGCTCGAACTGCTCGCTATTGAACTGGCCAATGCATTTTATCCCCTGCAGGAAAAACTGACAGACGAACATGTGTTGGATTTTCTTGCAGAATTAGGAGTGCAATTTCCGGAAGAATTAAAATCAAGACCGGATGTAACCAACGCGTTAAACAATTTAATCGGGCTTGTTGGTGATATTCCTGCCTTGATTCAGGAATTGGTGGATGCAATATCCGATGAGGATTATTCAGCGATCATTGGTAAAGTAAGCAGTTTGATATCCAAAACCACGGATGTTATTGCCGCTTTTGATACTTTTAAAACTGCTGTTGACAATGCAGCAGGAGCCCTGTCAGGTATAGACGCGGGCGTGATCACTGATTTTGCCAGCAATTTATCTGAAAAACTGGTTTCTTACCTTGTAATTAAATATCTCGAAGGGTATTATCCCATTTTCAATAAAGTCCTCAGCTATTTGGGTATCGTGGTTTACACCAAAGTTTCCGAAGTTACTGGCGATCCTTCAAAAGTGCCATTTACCAGGCGCGAACTGAACATGGAAGCGTTCAAGGATCTGTTTGACAAGCCGGCCGAACATTTTGAGGATTTATACGATTGGGGTAAATCCTCCTTTGACGGCGAAAAACTGATTGATGCACTCTTTGAAATTTTACACGCGCTGGCAATTCCTGTGGTTTATAACCGACCTGAACCTGGAAAAATACCAAGTCTGGAGCTTTTATTTTTCAAGCTGCAACCGAAAACAGACGTAAGTCCCGGAGGTCTTGAATTGCTTGTAAACGTTGATATACCAGCAGGTGCCAGCATAACTTTTCCGTTTATATTTGATAACTGGGAAATTAAGCTCAATGCTAACCTGGCGCTGTCTGCAGGCACATCCCTAACCATTTATCCTGGAAGTAAAATCGAAGTGGTACCTCCCTCCGGCGAAGTCAGCGGAGATGCCGGTTTATTTCTGGTTGGAAGCCCACCGGAAGGAGCATCTGATTTTGTTATTTTCGGACAAAGTGCTGGCAGCCGGTTAACGGCTTCGAAAATACGGGTCGGATTTACAGCCGGAGGTGCATGGGATGCCTCATCAGGAAATCCAAACAGTGAATTTGGTCTTGAAGCAGCGATCGAAAACGGCCAGATTGTAATAAATCTGGGCGATGGAGATAGCTTCATCAGTAACATTTTCCCTGAAGATGGCTTCACTTTTGATTTTGATATCCTGGCTGGCTGGTCATCTGAATCGGGACTTTACTTCAGAGGCAGTGCGGCTCTCGAAGTTGCCATTCCCGTGCACAAAGGTATTTTTGGTATTGAACTGGAAACCCTGTTCCTGGTGTTCAAAATATCTGATGGTAAGCTCAAACCTGAACTGAGTATCGCGGCCAAAGGCGAATTGGGTCCTTTGAATGCCGTTATTACCAGAATTGGTCTGGAAGCCGATTTGGCTTTTGAAGACGGTAACCTGGGTCCTCTGGACTTTTCCCTGGGCTTCAAACCTCCCAACGGGGTTGGACTATCCATTGATGCACAAGGCATTAAAGGTGGTGGTTTTCTGGCTATCTTCCCTGATGAAGGCCGGTATGAAGGCGTCATGGAGCTTGACTTTAACAATATGTTCGCCCTCACTGCTATCGGCTTGATAAACACAAAACTTCCCGGTGGAAAGGATGGATTTAGCCTTCTCATCATCATCACCGCCGAATTTTCACCTGTGCAGTTGGGTTTTGGCTTCACCCTGAATGGAGTAGGTGGTTTGCTTGGACTGAACAGGGAAATGCGTGTGGAAGTACTTCGGCAGGGCCTCAAAGATGGCACGCTCGAGAGCATCCTTTTTCCCACCGACGTGGTGGCCAATGCAACCAAAATTATCAGCGACATACGCGAGGTATTTCCTCCCGAAGAAGGTGCATTTGTTTTTGGCATCATGGGAAAAATCGGATGGGGAACACCTACACTCATTACTTTGGATATCGGACTGGCTATTCGTGTTCCCGATCCGGTGAAAATCGCCATTCTTGGAATTATCAGGGCGATATTACCTGATGAAAAAGCAGCCATTATTGTGATCAAAGTTAGTTTCATTGGTACCATTGAATTTGATAAAAAACTGGTTGCTTTCGATGCCAGTATCTTTGATTCACGATTGCTTGCATTCACGTTGGAAGGCGATATGGGATTCCGAATGTTTTGGGGTGACAATGCCGCATTTTTGATGACTGTCGGAGGGTTCCATCCGGCTTATAAACCACCACCGCTCGATTTACTGGATTATAAACGCATTACCATCAACCTGCTCGGAGGCAATAACCCGCGCCTGACCCTGGAGGCTTATCATGCCGTTTCATCAAACACGGTGCAATTCGGGGCTAAAGTTGAATTATACGCTAAGGCATGGAAGTTTAGTGTACAGGGTATCCTGGCCATCGATGTATTGTTCCAGTTTTCTCCGTTTTATTTTATCGCCCAGATTCACGCTTCCGTGGCAGTCAAAGCGGGTTCATCTACCTTGTTTAGTATCAGCTTATCCGGTTCTCTGGAAGGACCAACACCATGGAAAGTGAAAGGCAAGGCTTCCTTCAAGGTACTGTTTGTGAAAGTAAAAGTACGCATCAGCAAAACATTTGGAGATGACAAAGATACCGAACTTGATGATATTGACGTATTGCCAAAACTGATGGAAGCACTGAAAGACAAACGAAACTGGGTTTCGAACCTTGCTCCGGGAAGTTTTCAGAATGTCACCATCAAGGAAATTGATATGGAATCACTCTCCACCGGGGAAGAAGAAAACAATGTGGCCAATCTTGTGGTGGACCCTTCGGGTCGGCTTACACTGAGTCAAAAGGTTGTGCCGCTTGATTTGAAAATACAGAAATTCGGAAGCCAGAAACCAGCCGATGCAAACAAATTCTGGATTGAAGAAGTAACAAGCGACTCCAATGCTTTTAACCTGACCGATATAAAAGAAGAATTTGCCCCTGCACAGTTCAAAGATATGGATAGCAGCAAGAAATTATCGAGCAAATCCTTTGAAGAATATAATGGGGGCGTTAAGATTTCATCATCTGCAAATGATCTGGAAAGCAGCAAGTTTGTGAAGCTCGATGTGGAATATGAAGAGCACGTTATTGATAAAGTGCCGCTGGCAATTATCACTATTGTGAAAGAATGGTTCTTTAATTTCAGGGTAATGTTGAAAGGAACGTATGTCGCTAAATCAAAATTATCGCGACAATCCAACCTTAAAATCAAACCGGAACGCGAACAACTGAAATTTGCAAATGAAGCCTTCACCGTTGTGAACAAAGATAATTTGCAGCCTTTTGGGAATGAGGCCGGTTGGGCCAGCCAGGCGGAAGCAAATGATTACCTGGATGATTTGATTTCAGAAGATCCCGAAAATCGTGAAAAGCTGCAAGTAGTACCAAATTTTGAAGCAAACCTAATAACATGAGTGAACCAATAGCAAGATATTCTTTTCTGCCCTGGCTGCGTCAAGGCCTTTCAAACAGCATTAAAGAAGCTGAAACGTCCGGGCATAAAGTACGGGCATCAATCGATGTGGATGTGGTTGTAGGCACTGATACAAGCATTCCGGCAGGTGACCGTACCCTGACATCGAATATTAACCTCATTGGACCGGGGGATATCATTGGTGTCCACGGGAAAGCCATTGTGCGAACCCAGCCGTTGGATTGGATAACCGATTTCGAAACGAACTATTTTCCGTTTGTTGAGTTTTATGAGGAAAATTTCCCGTGGAAATACACACCTGCTAAAGCTGCCGGTGATAAACTCACCCCCTGGATAACCCTGGTCGTTCTGAAAGAAGGTGAATTTTCTGAAGATAAATCCATACAGGGACCCTTACCAGTGATTGAGGTAAATGATCCGGCAAAGAGCTTTCCCCGGTTCGATCAACTGTCGGCATGGTGTCATGTACATGTCAATGATGACCTGACTCCTTCGGAAGGAACTTTTAAAGATAAGCTTGAAAATATGATCGCTGCCAACCCAGATCAGGCAAGCAGCAGAATCCTTTGTCCAAGACAACTGGAACCCAACACCGAATATCATGCCTTCCTTGTTCCGACATTTGAATCCGGAAGAAAGGCCGGACTGGCAAGGGAAGTTCCCGGAAGTTTAAATGCTATGGCATGTTCGTGGATTGACAATGACGATTTTTTATATCCCTACTATTTCAGGTACTATTTTCGTACAGGCGAAGGAGGGGATTTTGAAACCCTGGTGCGAAGATTGGTTCCCCGTCCGGTTGATGACAGGGTCGGTACAAGGGATATGGATGTGCAAAAGCCTGGAGTGGGCATTCCGGGTATTACTTCACATCCCGAATTATTACTGGGCGGAGCATTAAAAGCGCCTCAAACTGAATTCTCGAACTGGCCCGATCCTTATCCCGATAATTTTCAAACAGCTTTGCAGGAACGTGTAAATCTTGCCGAAAAATACAAAACCAGCCAACCGGATGCCGATCCCATCATCACTCCTCCGCTTTATGCCCGGTGGCATGCATTGCAAACAACCTTGAATCTTCCTTCAAGTAAAGGTGATGTAAACTGGGTGCATGAATTAAACCTCGATCCAAGAAGCAGGGTACCAGCCGGGTTAGGAACCAATGTGGTTCGAAAAAATCAGGAAAAATACATGAACTCGGCATGGGAGCAGGTGGGGGAAATACTGGCTGCCAACCGCTTTATCAATTTTGTAATTTTTGCAAAGGAAGCCGTCGCAGCTTTCTACGAAAACCAGGTGAAAACATTTAATTCCAATAAGTTGCTGGCTTTTACTTCAAAATTTCATCCCCGCATCTTAAAAAATGGTTCCACTGTTTTTAAGCAGGTCCGGGACAGCAAAATACCTTCGGTGGTGATGTCCCCGGTGTTTACAAAAATAACCCGGCCCGGAAGTTCGGTTATCAAAGGGTTTCGGAAATACGGAATGAAACTTCATCAACCAGAACAAGTTATCACGGAAATAAATGACGGGAAATTGCAAGCAAGCCCTCCCAAAATTGACCCGGAACCAATGCCCGGTCCGTCGGAGGTTGCAGATGAGGTTAAACCCAACAACATACCTGAATGGCTCATTCGATGGGTATCCAAAAAATGGGCCAAATACCTGTGGATCATTATGGTGATTGTTGTTGTCATTTTGTTGTTATTAACCAGGGTACTTTCAGTTCCGGCCTGGCTGTCAGGCATCTTTTTGGGAATTTTAATTATTGTTTTGTTGTTGATGTCTTTGCGGCGTCAAACAAAAAGCTACCGTGAACTAAAAGATACAGATATTTTTAATGTGGATGTTGATGAATTGCCTGAAAGTTCGGATTTCTCCATCGCTAAACCCGGCGTCAGAACGGATTTTAACGCAGGTTCGGACGATTCTGCGCAAGCCAGGTTATTCAAAACTGCACTGACTGACATGCAGAACATGCTGGATGAAAGCTTTGTTTTTCCTGAATCGGAACCGCCAATGTTGGATATTGAAGGTACGGCAACACATATTACCACGGAAATATCGCCGGACATTCGTTTTCCACTCAGGGCGATGAATCAGCTTATCCTCCCGCCATCGTTCAAAGTGCAGGTGGTTGAAAGGTTCAAACCGGTGATGGCCTATCCAAAATTCGACGAACCCATGTACGAACCCTTGCGCGATATCAATGTAGAACTTCTTATTCCAAACATTAACCTGGTTCCTCAAAATACCATCACCCTTCTCGAAACCAATCAGAAATTTATCGAATCCTACATGGTAGGTTTGAACCATGAAATGGGAAGGGAACTCTTGTGGCGCGAATATTTTACCGACCAGCGCGGTTCTTATTTTCGTCAATTCTGGAATGTAGACAATTACGTGAACCTCGATACATCTTTATCTGAAGATGAATTGAAGGAAAAGCTGTACGATATCAAACCGATACATTTGTGGAGCAAGTTAGAAAAACAGGGCCGGTTTAATAATCGCGATGCTGAAGGGGACACTTCACAGGTGGTTTTACTTGTTCGTGGTGACGTTTTGAAGAAATATCCGAATGCCATTATTTATGCCCATAAGGCAAAGTGGCAGCGTAAGGATGGCGAAATTCAAAACCACCTGCCAAGAGAACTCGAAACCATCGATCCGGAAAATCCTGATCCTCAAAAATTAAAATATCCATTGTATGATGCAAAGGTGAACCCGGATATCTACTTTTTTGGGTTTGATCTCACCGTAGAAGAGGCCAGTGGGGAATCCGGGGTTGAAAATGATGACGACCCGGGATGGTTTTTTGCAATTAAGGAACGGCCCGGAGAACCGAAATTCGGCCTGGATACCAATGAGGATGATACTATTCCTGATGTAAATACCTGGAACGAATTATCATGGAACAATGTGGATGTTGAAAACAACCATGTGAAAATGAGCAATGGTAGCAGTATAAATGTGGCTCCGGCTGATAACCCCGAAGGTGTTAAATGGTCAGGTAATTCTGACGGCTCAGATGTGGCATACATCACTTACCAGATGCCTGTGCTGGTTGCGGTGCACGCGAGCGACATGTTGAAAGGTCTGGGTTAAAACAATTGGAATAGTTGTATTAATGAATTTTTGAAACAAATAATAGTATATGAGTCAGTTTACCGACAACAGGGCACAAATCATAAATCTCAGGAAAAGCAGGGATAAGAAACGAGAACAACTGCAAAATACAAGAATTTCCATTCGTAAAAACCAGGAGAAACTAATCGAGGCAAAAAGGCAGAAGAACCAGAATCTGATTGTTTCTACTGAAGAACAAATCAAAGCAATTCAGCAAGATCATAAGCAGATTGAGAGGACCATACAAGGTTTGCAGAATGATCTCATTCCCCTGACTGAGGTTATCACCACTCCGGAGCAAATAAAGGAGAATTTTGGAGAGTTAAACAGTGATTTTCCGGTGGTTTTATTTCCGGTTCGAACGGAAATACGATTTAAAAAGATAGAACAAGATGTGGGTTTTTTGCATCAGCTTTGGGTGCGGATTTATCCTGATGACATCGCGATCGATACGCATGAGGAGGAGTTAACCGGGGATGAACTTGCCGCCGGGAAAACATATTGGCTGGAAAACATAAAATTATCTGAAGATCCCAGGAATAAAGTGGAAGAATTCATTGGTCCGTGGAGAACGCTGGCACGGGCATATGGACCGGAGCGCGCAGCCTGGATTGTAAAAGAAACCGACAGCTACGAAATACAAGGCACAGGTGAGGTATCGGTGGAAGACGTTGAATTTTTCTATGATCGCGAATCAAAAGTGGATGCCTGGTCGAAAGCTCCCGAAAGCCGGATAATGCCTGACCGGTTCATGGTAAAATTATTCAAACAGGGCAAAGATACTGTTGAAAAGACAGGCAACCGCATTCCCGATCCGTTGATTACCGGTCCGGATCCCGTAAATGGCGTCTCTGAAGGAGATGTAGAAGGCGATTTTACCGATTCATTTGGAGATGTGGATGGTAATTTGAAGGTAGACCCTGAGATGGAGTGGATGGTGGATTTTGAAAAAGCGGTTCAAAACGGAATGGGAATTAAAATCAGCCTGTCACAACAACAATATAACGAAGGTTTTGATAATTTACTGGTTCTTGGATTCAAACTCTCTTCCGATGAAAACGATGCCCGGGATCGCCTGGAAAACCTCATCGATACCCATCATTTTTCAGATGAAGGCATTAGTCTCATTCCAAATGGAACAGCAACCAACAATACCGAAGATAAAACAGCCGGATTTTCAAGGTTTGAGCAGGACGAACAGCTTTCCTTTGATACGGAGCGCAAAGCGCCGCTAATTTCAGATGATATATCCACGCACTTTTATAACCAGAAAGATGGAGAAATTCTTGCCGATGCTCTTGGTATTGATCGTGAGCGTTTTTACCATATCCAGTTTAGCAACAATACGGATATAATCGAGACTTCATACATGAACCGTGCATTGTGGAACGCTACCCTGGGTTATTTTATGGGTGAAATGCTCGATGGAGTGTTTTCAGACCAGGACATTAAACATACAAGGGCATTTTTCGATAAATATATCAGTGGTCGGGGCGTTATTCCGTCGGTAAGGGTTGGTGATCAACCCTATGGAATGTTGCCGGTTACAAATTATAAGAACCTTTTCTTCCCGGTTGAAAGGGACTTTCCGTTGACGCACGCTGCTCCCATGCATATTTCTTCCTACAACCGCGAATTTCACTTGTATTTAAACCGCCTGCACAATGTTCTGAACAAAATGGAGAATGATTGGAGGGAAATGTCCGGTGAAGTTAGTTTTGTAGGAAAAACAGGGGATGGATACCAGCATCTGCTAAATATTTTAAGCTTGCATGCCTCTTCCGTTGAGTATCATGACCGATTTGCCCCGGGGGTAAATTATGTGGTCAATTTATTAAACATGAAGCAGTTAAATGCTGCTTCGGTAAAATTATGGGAGTTTATCCTGAAAAAGGGTTTACGGGTACTTGAATCGCTGGGCTACAAAAAAGAAGAAACAATCCCACCGATTTTTGAAAAAATCTTTTATAAAAAGGCCATCAAACTAAGTGACGTTAAAAACGTGATCGACCGCCATACGCCATCGGAAACGGACACCATTGAAGAGTTTACGCCGGGTAAAAATTACATTCACTGGTTAGCAGAAAATGAAATGGATCCAATTCGCAAACAGGATTTTGGTGAAGGGGTGGAGAAACCATCAGCGTTGTTATACCTCATGCTCCGCCATAGCTTGATGTTGCACGATGCTGAAGCAGGCCATTGGTTGGCGATCAAACAGGATATTGTGAGGGAAACGTACAAGGACCAGGAATTTTTATATATTGATGATCAAAGCTTTAACCAGGGAAAATTTGGACAACTCATTCATCCGCTTAGCGGCATTACTTCTCCTGGCCAACGGTTGGAGGATTTTTTAAGTGTCCGGGCAAACCTCACGTTGCATCCGGAAACATTCTCACTGAAAGATCATGTAGAGGCCCTTGATAAACTTGCAGAGCTTCCCACAGCCAAACTGGAGCGGCTGTTTGCCGAAACCATCGATTTATGCAGTTACCGGCTGGATGCCTGGAAAATGGGTTTGGTCAATTATTTGATGACTGTGAAACGACAGGTGAGGGAGGAAGATGAAATCCAGGTGCAAAAAGGATTGTATATTGGTGCGTACGGATGGTTGCAGGATTTGAAACCCGAAAAACAAGATCTAAAAGAAATTGCCCCTCCATTGCCCGAATTTGAAGATGATAAGCCGCTATTCAAGGATCCTGACAATGGTGGGCATATCTTTGCCCCTTCGTTGACACACGGAGTGACAGCGGCTGTGCTGAGAAGTTCGTATTTGCGCAATAGTGATAAGGATAATCCGGATACATTTAAGGTGAATTTCTCATCCGAACGGGTGCGCACCGCATTGTCATACATTGAGGGAATAAACAACGGTCAGTCGCTTGAATCGTTATTGGGATATCAATTTGAACGAGGCTTGCATGACCGGCGCAGCATGGAAAATATACTCGACAAATTCATTTATCCGTTGCGAAAACAATTTCCGCTTTACTCCAACCGGCTGACCGAGGTGGATACAAGCGAAAGCATTGAAGCTATTGAAGCACGTAATGTGGTAAACGGATATGAACTTATTGAACATTATCGTGAACATAAATCCGACGGTTTTCCTTTTGCCATCGATGCTTTTTCAGGTGCAAATTCAGCCGAACAATCAGCTCTTTCAACTGAACTGGAACGTTTACGTGATGCCATGGACGCCGTTCATGATGTAGTTATGTCCGATAGTGTCTACAGTGCTGTTCAGGGTAATTACGACCGGGCAGGCGGTGCGCTTGATTTTATAGGTGAAGGTAAGAGTGTGCCTTTTCCTGAAATTCGCAAAACACCGCGAACAGGCTATGCACTTACCCATCGGGTAGGTATTCATTTTCAAGCCATTCCTAAAAATGAGCGTTTTAATGCAGGACTTTGGAATCCAATCCCTTCTTTGGCATTCACCCCGCGGGCTCAGGCAGAACCTGCCATCAATAAGTGGCTGTCGGAGATACTGCCATCCCCGGGAGATATTTTCACGCATGTGGCTTATAAAAAATCGGGCAATGACAATGAAGTAAAGGTGCGTTTTCAGGATCTCAGCGTGCAATTCATCGACTTGCTGTATTTCATTGGAACAGGGGCTGAAGGTGATATGAGTGAACTGGATGCCCGGATCGCCAGCTTCGTTCAAACGAGTGAGGGCCTGACTGCAGACGATGAAGTTGCGATTCAATACATGATGAAAAAGGAAAGCGATACACTTGCTGAGGTAAGTTTTTTTGAATTACTTCCGTTGCTTAAAAGTTTGAGGGACATTGTAATTTCAGGCCGGCCTTTAAAAACCGATGATCTAATGCCTGCTTCCGAAGGACAGGAACTACCTGATGATTTCAGTCAGTATGATGTAGACGAACTGGAACATCGTGCCACACAAATGAAAGCGTTTTTTGATCCCATAAAAACAAATTTTGATGCAAAATTATCAGAGCTTGAGGCGAATGCAGGTGATGTTTCACTTTATCCAAACGTTTCCGGGGAAATCAAGCCACTTATGTTTGAAATGAACCGGTTCAATGTACAACGTGCATTTCCCGAATATCCAGGAAATGAAACAGACCAGGTATTGAAAGAACAATTGCTGGCTCTGGCAAAAACTTACAGCATTAGAGCAGAAGAAATGGCTGAAGAATTCAATATGCATTACAATTCCTTCACTTCTGCAACCGATGCAAAATCAAAGGTTCAGTCATTAACAAGCGCTATTCAGGCGTTATTGGGTACTGATTTCACTGTTCTACCCAATGTAGCAGTTTATAATAAAACAGAATTTGGAAACTCTCACAGCCAACATACACAGGTTTTATCCACGTATGATGATCCGTTTCCTATGGACACATGGATGCATGGCCTGGCCAGGGTGAGACCAAAAATAGAAAGTCTTGAAAATACCATCATGATGGTCGAAAACTTTGGTAAGAAAGTTTCAGACCTCGTTCCGGTGCAATTACCTTATCTTGAAAATGATACATGGCTGGGTGGTAAGCTTCCTGAAGATTATGTGCCCGATGGTGATAAGATGCTGTACACGGCTATTTACACGCACTCCTTTGATGCCGGCGAGATGCAATCGGGTTTGATGATGGATGAATGGACAGAAATCATTCCCACTGATATGGAAACGGCCGGTCTCGCATTTCATTTTGATCAACCAAATTCTGAGCCTCCACAAACAGTTTTGTTAGCTTATAGTCCGGTTTTTAACGGCAACTGGAAATATGAAGATTTGGAAGAATCAGTGGTACAGGCTTTTGAAATGGCTAAGCTCCGTGCTGTGGATCCCGATTTAATTGCAAAATCAAAATATTCGCAATTATTGCCATCCATCATGGTGGCAGTTACCAGGTATTTGATTACCGCATCGACAAATTTTGCCGTAAATGTAAACACTCAAATTGTAGATACCCATGGCTGATTTTAACATTGAACAATTACCATCGATATTAGCAGGCAAAATCCAGGTTCCTGCCATCGTTGTGTGGAACCGGTTTGAAGGGAGGCCGCGAAAAGATAATTTTCAAAGAGCTTTAGGTGCAGAAGTGCGCGACCCGTATTGGTTTCTGTGCCGACAATGGCAGGTAGGTGAATACAAAGCCGATGATGCCGGTTCTCCTGTGGAAGCTAAAATAAAGGCAAAAACAACACAAGTAACCAAGTTAAGTTCCCGGGACGGAAATCATGTGTTTCCTTTCGATTCGAACCAACCTTTAGAGACACGCATCGAAAATCAACAAATCAGTTATTCGTTGCCCATACGACAGCAAATCGGCCGATACTGGATAAAATTGCTCCATAAACAGGCTATTCCGGGCATCACAGCCACCATAAGTGAATTTAAAGAAAAATTTCCCTTCCAGGTTCCTGAACGTAACGAGGAAAATGCAGCCATATTTGCCCACAAGGAGGTATTGCAAGTAACAATGGGTGTTGCAGGGCGTGCCCTGGATGGCGGTAAATTGATGGATTTTCTGCTGGAGGGAAACAATCCGGCTGATGACACATCACTAACCAATCCAGCGGAGAAAGAAATTGTAAATAAACTGGGTAAACAGTTAGTCTCGTGGTTCAACGACCTGTATTTTCAAAAGGAAGATGATGAAACCTTCTGGAATCCCGAGCAACTGGAATATCAGTTTGCGGCATCAGCACCCGAAGGTAGTGGAGAAAAAGTGTTAATTGCTGACCAGTACTATCGAGGGCATCTGGATTGGTATTCGCTTGACATCGACCCCAACCGACGCAGCCTGCCGGATATCGGATCAACAGAAGACGTGCAGGGCAGCTTATCGCGTATCACGATTCCGGGGCCCATTGATTTCAATGGCATGCCCAATCCACGCTGGTGGCAGTTTGAGGAAGGCCGAACAAATTTTTCAGGAATTGATGCCCATACAACGGAATTAGGTAAGCTGGCATTTCTGGAGTTTGGCCTTGTGTACAGCAATGACTGGTTCTTAATTCCTTTTGATTTGCCTGTTGGTACGATCGCTACCATTGAGGGAATGGCCGTAACCGATGTTTTTGGTGACCGGTATTGGATTGAACCAGCGGGCGATGGAATAGATAATAACTGGCAGCGTTGGGGAATGTATAATCAAAACAAGCGCGGTGAATTACTTGCACAGGCAAGAGTCGACACCAGCATTTTTCTGGCTCCGGCACTTGGAAAAAGCATGGAAAGCAAGCCCGTAGAACACATCAACCTGATTCGGGATGAAATGGCCAACATGGTTTGGGGCATCGAACGAGTTATCCATTTATCGAATGGATATCCAAAACCTGGTGATGAGGCAGCTACGGAATTTAGAAATTATTTAAAAAGCCTGCTTGATGAAACAGCATTGCCGGAACCTTTGGAAACCGATGCATTGATCCGCTATGAACTAATGAATACCGTTCCTGAAAACTGGATACCATTAATTCCGGTAAAAGCCACCGACAATCCGTTAGAGCGGCAGATCAAACTGCAACGTGCAGCTATGCTCCGAATTTTGTCGGAACGTGAAACCAATCCAAAACCCGTACAACCGCGTACCAGTTTACTGCGCCATGGAATTAAGGGCGACACGACCACACCTTACTATATCAATGAAATTGAAGTACCCCGAAGCGGAACACAGCTTTTTAAAACCTATCAGCGCGCACGTGGTAAAGACGGAAAAGTATATGTCTGGCTGGGCTGGAAAAAGCGCACAGGGCATGGTGAGGGCAACAGCGGCCTGCAATTCGACCAAATCCGTGATTTAGTAAAGAAGGGTGAGGGTGGTTCATTGGGTTAGCCCGGTTCATTTGCTGATGTTGTTTTCATATGTAATTAAAACCTGCATTTGATGATATTTACATATTTATTTGTTTTTTTTTCGGTTCAAACAAGTAATATCTGATTTACTTTCTGCTCTTTATTCTGCTTAAATTCACCACATAAATACCTGCTACTACAATACTTCCTCCAATCAAATGAAAAACAGTCAGATGTTCATGCAGAATTATTGCGGCCATCAAGGCTGTTATCACGGGTTGGCCAAGAAGTGTCGGTGAGACGATGGATGCCGGAAGATACCCTTGTGAATAATTGATCAAAAACCAACCAATCACTTGTACACCCAATCCCAGGGCTAAAAATATTATCCAGGTATTGAGCGGATATCCGGTAAAATCGTAGTTGAAAAGAAGCACTAAAATAAAAAGAACAAATGAAGATGAAGTGGTCGTAATAAACAGGTAGGTTAATGTGTCCATTAATTTTCGTCCCCTTTGCGAGAACAAATAAAATGCACCATAAAACAATCCAGCACCCAGGCCAAGCATTGCTCCTTTGATGATATTACCTGAGGAATAAAAATCCTGAAAAAACATTACCGGCAAACCTGACACAGCTAGTAACAATCCCAACCAGAATCCAGGTTTATGTTTTTCCTTAAAAATAACCAGTGAACCAATACCAACCCAAATAGGGGCCATATTGGCCATTAACGTAGGCAGGGTAGCATTGCTGGCAACTACACCGGTTGACCATAAGGCCATGTCGAAGCCAAAGCAGATTCCGGCCGATATGGCGAGCATGGTTCCTTTGAGTGAAATATGTTTTTTACGAATAATGACATGAAAAATAAAAGGTACCAGTAAAATTGCAGATCCCATGGTCATCCGGTAAAAAGTAGTTACAACTCCCGGTGCTTCAGACGATTTGATTAGTATGGCTGCATTTGACATGAACAACAGACCGGTAATGAGGGCTGCATATGGTTTATACTGGTTTTCAGGTTTGGTAATCAAGGCCTTCTATTTTTAAGGCACAAAAATAGATGTTTTTAAATGAGTAGAAAGAAATAAACGGAAAAACTATGCGCCTGCAAGTTCTGTTTTGATTTCAATTTCGTTGGTTAACGTTTTGTGCACCGGACATTTGTTGGCAATTTCAATCATTCGTTCCTTCTGTTCCATATTCAGATCTCCGATTATCTCAATACTTCGTTTAAAAACACTGATACGGTTTCCTTCTGATTCCTCACAATTATCACAATCGCTTCTATGCACCCGTTCATGTTCGATATGCACTAAAACCTCTTTTAGTGGCCATTTTTTTCTGTCAGCATACATTTTCAAAGTCATTGCAGTACAGGAACCTAATGAAGCATTTAAAAGTTCATATGGGGTTGGACCGAAATTTTTTCCCCCGACATTTTCTGGTTCATCTGCTGTTATACGGTGTTTACCTGCCTGGATATCTACTGTTAAGTTATCTGCACTGATACGAGCTACCATCTGCTTATCTGTTTGAAGTTCTTTGGGTTCCATAATATCCATGAATCGACTCATCCACGTAGCAATAACATCACCAGCATACCGGGAGTCTTGCTTGTTTGATAGCAAATGATCAGCATCATCAAGTGAAATAAAGCTCTTTGGATGAAAAGCAGCCTGGAAAATCCCGGCGGCATTATCAATGCTTACAATTTTATCGAGGGGTGAATGTAATATTAATATCGGTTTTTTCAGGTTTCGGATGATTTCCTCAGGACCTTTATCCTTTAAGTCATCAAGAAATTGTTTTTTTATCTTGAAAGGTCTACCGCCAATATTTACTGTTGCTTCACCGTTTTTTTCAATTTCTTCCTGTCCTTCTTTAATAAGTTTTGCAACATGTTCGGGATCAGAAGGAGCAGCAATGGTGGCAACTGCTTTTATTTTATTTAATTGATTTGCTGCATAAATAACAGCTGCTCCGCCCAACGAATGACCAATAAGTAACGTTGGAGATTCATAATTATCTTCTAAAAATGTTGCTGCAGAAACTAAATCACTTACGTTTGAAGAGAAATTGGTTTCTGAAAATTCTCCTTCACTTTCTCCCAATCCGGTAAAATCAAAGCGCAAAACTGCAATGCCTCTTGATGTTAATGCATGGGTAATATTTACTACAGCGTGTAGATTTTTATTACATGTAAAGCAATGGGCAAAAATGGCATATGTTAGTGGTTTTTTGTCGATGGGCATTTCAAGGATAGCTGACAGCGATTGATTGTTACTATTTTGAAAATGAATGCTTTGTCTTTTCATAAAAATAGATTTTACTTTAAAATTCAAACAAGCATTCGGTTAATGTGTTCGAATAAAAAAAAATGATTTTGGAAATTGCATGTTTTTTTCAATAGTTGAATCGGTATAAAACATAATGATGGTTAACTTTTCGATTAATGAGTGAGAACAACTAATTTCGTTACGCAAAAAGATACTGAATAAGATATTAATAGTTGGTTGTTTATGAAATTCACCAGAGAAGATTACAACAGGCGTATTATTGATAGAGAAGGCAGAATTCCGGACGATGAACCGGTTTTTTTATTGAGGGGCCAGGACAAGCATGCGCCAGGTACACTCAGGTTTTATGCAGGATTACTTGAAGAATCAGGGAATATTGGTATGGCAGAAGAATTGAGAAGGCATGCCAAGGATATGCTTATTTGGCAGAAAAGTAAAAAAGTAAAAGAGCCTGACAAATAGTTTATTCACACCTGTACCTTCTGATTTCTTTAAACCCTCTGAGAAATTCGTCTGCGGCCATCTTTCTTTTGCCTGCTGATTGCAATTCTTCAGGATAGATAAATCCATCGGATGTTGCAATTTTCAGGAACGCTTTTTCATCCGATAGAATGGTGCCGGGTTGTTCATCTCCAACAGGTTCACTTCCAATGGATGCCTTGAATATTTTTAACATCAACGAATTGCCAGAGTCATCGGTTAGGTTGGTGAATGCCGCGGGATATGGACTTAAACCACGAATCTTATTGTAAATTTTAACAGATCCCTGTTGCCAATCAATACTGCAATCTTCTTTAAAAATTTTTGGAGCCGGTTTTAATTCCTCGTTTGGTTGGATAAGATCTTCCTGTTTCTTTGGCCGGATGGATTTATCAAGAATTCCCTCTATTGTTTTGATAATCAGTGAGGCGCCAACATTCATAAGTTTATCGTGCACTTCACCAGCGGTGTTGTCAGGCAAAATTTCAACTTCATGTTGCAACAGGATATTACCGGTATCAATATCTTTTTTGATGAAAAACGTAGTAACCCCGGTTTTTGACTCACCATTGATAACCGCGTGGTTGATGGGAGCTGCACCCCGATACTGCGGCAGAAGTGAGGCATGTAGATTAAATGTTCCCAAAGGTGGAAGTTTCCACACCATTTCGGGAAGCATTCGAAAAGCAACAACAATGTGCAAATCCGGTTTTATTGCCCGGAGTTCCTGATTAAAATCCGGTGATTTTAGTTTTTCAGGTTGTAAAACCAACAGATTTTTCCGTGATGCATATTGTTTAACCTCGGTTTCCTTCATTTTCCTTCCCCGGCCTGCCGGCTTATCTGGCGCTGTTACAACCCCGACAACATTATAGTGATGGTCAAGCAGTGTTTTTAAACTTGCTACTGCAAATTCGGGTGTTCCCATGAAAACAATACGGGGATATTCTTTTGCCATGAGTTATTTTTTTTTGCTACTGCTCCTGATTATACAGGTCTAAATCAAGAAAATGCCCCATTTTATCTCTTTTGGTGCGCATGTAAAATTCGTTATGTTCATTGGGTGGTATTTCCAATGGTACATTTTCAACAATTTCGATATCGTAACCTTCCAATCCGGCACGTTTCACAGGATTGTTGGTTAACAAACGAATTTTTCCCAGCCCAAGTTCTCTCAGGATTGCCGCACCAACACCATAATCTCTTTCATCATCAGCAAATCCGAGCTTAATATTGGCCTCAACTGTGTCCATGCCTTCTTCCTGCAACTTATATGCTTTTATTTTGTTGAATAAACCTATTCCACGGCCTTCCTGGTTCATGTATAAAATCACACCTGTACCCTCCTTATCAATAAGTCTCATGGCTTCATGGAGTTGGGCGCCACAATCACACCTGTATGATCCGAAAATATCACCGGTTACACAGGACGAATGAACACGGGTCAGCACGGGATCCTCTTTTGTCCATTCCCCTTTGATGAGGGCAACATGTTCCAGTCCGTTTGATTTTTGTATAAAAGGGATTAACTGGAAATCACCATATTTGGTTGGAAGTTGCACTTTTACGCCCTTTTTAATCAGGCTTTCAAAGTTCAAGCGATAAGCAATTAAATCTTTGATTGTTACAATCTTCAGGTTAAAGCGTTTGGCAATTTCAATGAGTTCGGGTAACCGGGCCATGGTACCATCTTCGTTCATAATTTCAACCAGTGCCCCTCCGGGTTTAAGGTTGGCAAGTGTCGCCAAATCAACTGCGGCTTCGGTATGGCCCGCCCTGCGCAGCACTCCTTTATTTTTGGATTTTAACGGGAAAATATGTCCAGGTCTGCCGAGATCTTCAGGTTTGGTATCGGAATGCACCAGTGAATTGATGGTTTTTGCCCGATCGCTTGCTGAAATTCCCGTTGTGCAACCCTGTCCCAACAAATCTACTGAGACGGTAAACGGTGTTGCATGGATGGAAGTATTTTTACCAACCATCAATTCCAATTCGAGCTCTTCACACCTGTTTTCGGGAATGGGAGCACAAATGAGCCCTCTTCCGTGAGTTGCCATGAAATTAACTATCTCAGGTGTTATCAGTTCGGCAGCGCAGATAAAATCACCTTCGTTCTCGCGGTTTTCATCATCCACGACAATAACCACCTTTCCTTTCCTTATATCTTCAACGGCCTCTTCAATGGTGTTCAGTTTATTTTTGAAATCGTTTTGTTGGTTCCCAGACATTTGAGTTAACTCCCTTCACGAATTTGAAGAACCCTATCAAAAGTGCAAGGTTCATGCTATAAAAATGTGTAATAAAACGCAAAAGTATAATATGTATATTAATTTTCCTTAATAAAAGATCAATAAATGGTACGATCAAAAGTCCAATCTGCAAAATCATGAGGTTATAGTAGAAGGGCTTGTCAATTAATATCAGGGTTAATAATAAAATAAGTATAATGAAAAAAGGACCAAACCAGCGCAGTACTTTATGTGACCAAAATGCAAATGCATACCCTTTCCAGGGTTTTTTCAACAAATGTGCAAAACTCCGAAGGTTTTGATAGTTACCTATGGATATCCTGATTTTTCTGCGAAACTCTTCGCTGAGTTGGTTTGATACATCTTCAAAACAAACTGCTTTTAACTCGTTAATGGTTTTATATCCCTGTGAAATTACCATAAGGGTAATATAAAAATCATCCATGTAATAATTTTTTGGAACCGGACTGTAAAGCTCTTTCCGGATGGCATAACAACCGCCAAATGCACCTATCATAGCTCCCCAAACAACACCCTCAAGATATTTTATGTTGTTTTCATTCATCAAATACGTTTTTTCCTGGAATGAAATTCCTGATGATTTAACATTCGTATTGATGATATTTGCTCCAACTACACCAATTTGAGGGTTAATAAATGGTTTCACTAAAGCTAAAATAGTATCATCTGTGAAAAAAACATTTGCATCTGTGAGAATGAGAACACTGCCCGAAGCTTTTTTAACCAGGTAATTTATTATTTCCGCCTTTCCCTGTCTTTTGGTGAAGTTTTCCCAAACAACTTCCGGATGCATTTCAGCATACTTTTCTAAGATGTCGTTTGTGCCATCCGAAGAATTGTCAGAACCAATCAACACTTCAATTTTATTAAAGTCATAAGAGGATTCAATGATGCTGACCAGTTTTTTTTCAATGACCTGTTCTTCATTAAAAACAGCCATTATTATGGAAACTCTTGGGAAATAAGAATCTGAAGAGTAGTTAGTTTCAAGACTTTTTCCGGAGCCACGAAATTTGAGATAAAACGGGTAGATGAGGTAGCTATGGACAATAAGAAATACAAAAATCCATATAAAAATTTCTACTACAATCATTTGGCATGGTTTTCATAGAAATTTAGCAACCCTTGTGTAATTGTTTTATTATCAAAATGCTCTTTTGCGAATTTGGCCGCATTATATCCGATTTGCTTTGATATTTCGGGTTTTGAAAAACATAGGTCAATATTTGCAAAAAACTGGTTTCTATCATTAGCAATCAGGATGTTTTCTTTATGAACTGCACCTATTCCTTCCTCTCCAATGCTTGTGGTAATGATGGTTTTGCCCAGCGCCATTCCTTCAACAATTTTAATTCTCATACCACTTCCGGCAAAAAGAGGAACAACCATGATGGCTTTTGATTTAATAAAGTTGGTTGCGTCAGTAATCTCACCAAGGTAAAGCACATTTGGATGATCCAGTTTCTTGCCAAGCCAGTCAGGGGAGTTCCTGCCGCCAATGTAAAACTTTGTATCCGGATATTTACGAACAACTTTGGGAAGTACCTTATTCACAAACCAAATTAAACCTTCCTGGTTAGGATTCCAGTCCAACCCACCAAGATGAAAAATAGAAAGTGTCTCCACTGAGGTATCATCAGGGGATTGAATAACATTTACCCCGGTTGGGGTTACATAAAATGGTTTAAAATTACCCAGATTCTCGAAATGTTTGGCATCTCTTGAAGTTATTGGAAGTAACACATCATATTTATTAAGATAGCTCAATTCGAAGTCCTTCAATCTTGCCGCAAGAATTTTAAAATATAACCGTTTTAAAATATTTTTTTCCTGATCAGCGGTTCGTTGCCATATTTCATGTTCAATGTTGTGTGCCCTGAATGATACCAGTGCTTTGGAAAAAGACCGGATAATCGTGAGATACGGGCAAACATAAAGTCCCTCCAATTGAATTACATCATATTCATTATTTTTAAGCAGATATGTTAAATAGTTTTTAAACTTTTTCGACATAAATCTTACCGCAATGTAAGGTTTTGAAGAAAGTAGCAAATTGAATATTGCACTGACAACGGATATGGAAGTATCTATGTAAACAGTATGAAAATCAGCAAGTTTTTGGATTTTTTGAGGCAACTCCTTGATATTAAAAAAATGTTTCGGTGTATTGATGGCAAGTACGGTAACCGAATGGTTTAATTCAGAAAAATCCCTTGTCAGGTTAAAAGTTGCGATAGCTCCTCCATCTTTCGGTGGATATGGAAATTTGTTGGTAATCTGTAAAATGCGCATTATTTGTTTTTTAACCTTATAAATTTGACTTTTTCAATAACTGAGCAGATATTTCCTCAATGAAAGTTAACCTGTTAACAAGCCATTTTATTTTTATGATTGAAACAATAAACCAAAATACTCCAATTGGTAAAAGTAATGTTAGTAATATAATTTTCACATGTTGCTGGATAAAAATTAGGTTAAATTCGCTGGGGTCAATGGCTGGCAATTCTTTTACATACGATTTGAAATATTTATCCTCCTCATAGTTTGGAGCATTTGAAAGACCGCTGTATACGGTATAATAAAAATCAACAAATTTTTGCAGGTCTTCCAGCATCAAATTATTCATTTTTTTGGATACCAGCCTGTTGGATAAAAATCCCCGTTTAAAGCTGTTTTTGAGGTTTTTGCTGTATTCAGATAAATTTTCGAGTGCTTCGTTCATCGCAGATACATCAGAAAATGTAGTTTGCTGTGAATAACTTATTTGCTGGGTTTCACTGATTGTTTTTTGTTTTTTACCATAAATCTTTTTAAAGAAATTCACATACGTATCTATATTTAAAATAACGGAATCGGTTGTAGCTTTGTATGTAAGGAAAACCCCGGCTGGAAGGAGAATAAAAGAGGCCATCCACATTCCGGCAAAAGGTGATATAAGATTTTCGCGTGCAAATTTTTCCGTTGTAATTGTAATGATGTAATACAAAATAAAAAACAAAACAGAAATTATCACAGGCATACCCAAACCACCTTTGCGAATAATTGCACCCAATGGCGCTCCAATGAAAAAGAAGATAAAGCATGCAAAAGCGAGCGTAAATTTGCGATGCCATTCAATTTTGTGTCTTGTTAATCTCTTAATTCTTGCAGACATGTTAAGATTTGAGTTTTCAACATAACTGCTTGTAGTCCGCGCAAATGAAAGTGCCTGGGAGATAATTCTTGACTGATCAGAACCACTTAAGCTTGAGTAGATACTATCTATATCCAGGTTAACATGCTTGTCTTTTTTTGGTTTTTGTATAGTTTCATTTTGAGTGAAATCCGCTGAATCAGGTATGTTGCGCATGGTTGTCTCCATTTCCCGCTTTGCACGCATATCCCGAATATAATCTCTTTTTCGGAAGTAATTGCCACGAATTAAATTGTCAGAATATTTATCATGAAAAGCATTCAATTCGCGTTGCAATGAATCCTGTACATGCTCAAGTTGTTTAAGATTCATCATGGAATATCCGCTTTTAAAAAGATCCTCATCTGTCCGTTGCAATCCATAACCTTCCAGTTCGATAACGATCCTCTGCTCCTTGAACTCCTCCCTTCGGTGGGGATATGTTTTATTGTTGTTACGACGCCTGTTGTCCTCTAATTCATTATATGAATAGCCATTATATAAAATAAGTAACAGGTTTTTTTCATCGGCTGTCATTTTCATATATCCCGAATCAGCAATGATCACCTTTGTGTTTCCTCTCCTTTCAGAATGATCATAAATCTGAATATCTTTAAGAAGATTTGTTTTTGGATCTTTTTCGTTGATACGAATATTGTAATTTGGTATACCGCTGTAAAAAACACCTGTTTTTATTGTAAGTTCAGGCCTTTGTCGCTTAACATCCCACAACAATGATTTCATTTTAAGATTTGAATATGGCAAAACAACGTTGGCAAAATAAAAGGCTCCAACGCTCAACAGGATAACCAGGATGATGATAGGAAACATGATGCGTTGGAGTGATACACCCGCAGATTTTAAAGCCAGCAATTCGTAATTTTCACCAAGGTTCCCGAATGTCATTAAAGAGGCAAGCAATATGGCCAATGGTAATGCCATAGGTACCAGGCTAGCAGAAGTATATGTTAAAAGTTCGACAATTACATTGAACTCCAGTCCTTTACCTACCAAATCATCAATGTATTTCCATAAAAACTGCATCAGAAGCAGAAACAGCGATATGAAAAACGTTAAAATGAGAGGACCTATGTACGATTTTAAAATAAATATATGTAATCGTTTCAAAACACTCTTGCTAATGGTTTATGAAAAAGTAAACGATTACAAAAATAATGAAATTGTTGGTGGATATGATTGATTTAACATTTATAATCCCAGTACGTGTTTTAGTTCAGATATTTGTGAATCCCAGAGTTCCATGGAATCAGCAATCTCATCCTCTTCAGCAAAATCAGTAATTACCAATGCAACATCCCCGGTAAGTTCGTCGATATTTATGCGAAACTCGAAATAAGCTTTCTCGTCATCATCGTCTACCCACTTGAACCTGACATATTTATTTTCTTTTTTATTGGTTAGATCAGCGAATTCTTCGGCACCATCCCATATAAATACAAATTGTTTACCCTGTACATTAACATCGTCAGCAAACCATTCGGACAATCCCCCGGGAGTGCTTAACATGTTAAAAAGCACCTTTGGAGAAGAGTTTATCGAGTATTCAAGTTCAAATCTTTTTTTCATTTCCTTGAAAATTAATTCAATAGTGTAATTCGGATACATGCAATATATACAAAAAAAAGTTAACTAAAAAAATTGTTTTTAAGTGAATATTTGGGATAATTCTTATTAACAGAAGTTTATAGTAATGAAAAATATGAAAAATGAAATATGAATACTAAACATTCAAAATTTTAAAAAAAAGTATTATTTTTGCAACCGCATTTTTACAAATGTACAATGATTTTTAATAAGTAATTAATAATTTGATAGAAAGAATTTTATACAAATTTTTATAAAGTTATTAATTAGGTAATAATTATTTGAATGGCGAGGTAGCTCAGTTGGTTAGAGCGTCCCGATACAAATCGGGAAGGTCGCGAA
>CAZAMT010000019.1:0-29655 GCA_964486145.1 uncultured Bacteroidales bacterium | reverse complement strand
GGGACTGTCTCATTGAGTTTTAATGATTTTAAATGTTTTTACTTCTTGAGGCGCAAGACCTTGCGTCTTTACTATCACTTTTACAAAATACGTAGCAGGTACAAGATTGCTTATGTCAATGCTTGTTTGGTTGCCTGTAATTTTCTTGCTTTGTAAAAGCTTTCCGTTCATATCGTACAGATACGCGATATATTGCGTCTGTACTTCGGCTTTGATTTCCAATGTAAGATAATCGGTTGTAGGATTTGGATATGCCGAAACTGAAAGGTTTATGCCTTTGGCTTCTTCAATTCCTGTTACTACCGAAATTTCATAGGGTTGTTGCACTCCTTGTGCTACCGAACCACTTGTTCCTGTGTTGGTCGTGTAAACTACCTGCCCAACGGAATAGCTCGCCGATCCTCCGCTGCCCGAAGTATTACCGCCTGTGGCGTTGAGGCTTTCTTGTGCTTGTAATCCTGTTAGTCCGAGTCCTAACAAGAGTACGGCACTTAGTTTTACCCTGTTAAATAGCTTTGCTCCAACTATGTTGGATTTAACAGGGTTAATCTTTTTTTGTCTCATTTGTGTTCTTCTTTTTTTAATGGTTAATATTCATTTTTATTTATCTGTTTTATTACTGTTTCTGGCCCAAAAACTCGTTTGTATGGATTTCTTTTGGTGCATTACCATCCTGCCAAAATTTATAACCTTGTATCCTGGGATTATTTTCGCCCGCCAGTTTAAACCTGCTCAACTTCCATTTGCGGCGACTTTCAGGAAATTCTTTAATGGATTTAATGATTTCCATGCTTGAATATTTTTTAAAGACGCGCAATATATTGGATAAATGATACCCCTCTTTTGCTGAAGCCAGAAAATGTAGCTGATTACTCATCATAGACCAGCTATAGATAAGCAATCCCTTGCTGTATTGACAGTATTTTAATGAATCAAGTATCACATGTTTATGAGTAGGTCGCGTGAAAACATCAACCCAATCAACAACTGTTAATGTAATGAAATACATGTAGCCTTCAAGTATTTTTGTACGGATGCTCATCTAATGGAATTGTATTTTGAAAATTACCTGGTCCATGGTTGCAATATAAATAAAGTGTTTACTAATACGGGATTGCAATCCCGCAGCATATTATTTAGCAGCCGTTCAGGATTTGCAATCCTGAACCATCATATTTATCACCCCGCCCAGTTCTCCCTGTCCAAACTGCGATACTGAATAGCTTCAGCAAGGTGGTGGGCTTCGATGTTGGCTGAATTTTCCAAATCGGCAATGGTGCGACTAACCTTCAGGATACGATCATACGCTCTGGCACTCAGGCCAAGTTTTTCCATGGCATTTTTCAATAATGACTGACCTCCGCTATCAATCCGGCAATATTTGCGCAACAATTTGGAATTCATTTGGGCATTGCTGTACACGCCAGGATTATCCCTGTATCTTTCTTCCTGCAATTGGCGTGCGTTCGTAACCCTTTCCCTTACCACCTCACTTTTTTCCGTCTCACGATACTCCGAAAGTTCACGGAACGGAACCGGAACTACTTCAATGTGAATATCGATACGATCAAGTAACGGGCCGGAAATACGGTTCAGGTATTTCTGAACAATCCCCGAGGCACAAACACATTCCTTTTCAGGATGATTGTAATATCCGCACGGACATGGATTCATTGAAGCCACAAGCATGAATGATGCCGGGTACTCTACGTTCGATTTTGCTCTCGAAATACTAATGACCCTGTCTTCAAGTGGTTGCCGCATCACCTCAAGAACGGTACGTTGAAACTCAGGTAGCTCATCCAAAAAAAGTACTCCATTATGTGCAAGGGATATTTCTCCGGGCTGGGGATAGGTTCCCCCTCCCACCAAAGCTACATTTGAGATTGTATGATGTGGCGACCGGAATGGTCGTTTGCTGATAAGCGAGGCATTTTTCTCGACATACCCTGCTACCGAGTGAATTTTGGTAGTTTCAAGTGCTTCTTCGAGCGAAAGAGGTGGAATAATGGTAGGTAGCCGTTTTGCAAGCATGGTTTTACCGGCACCAGGAGGTCCAACCAAAAGAATATTATGAAATCCGCTGGCCGCTATCTCCAATGCCCGTTTTACATTTTCCTGACCTTTTACATCCGAAAAATCCAGGTCGTAACTGTTCACCTGCCTGTAAAAAATATCTTTTAAATCAACAAAAATTTCTTGTAAAGATTCAGGGTTATTCATAAAATCAATGACCTGTCTGAGGTTTTCAACACCATAAACTTTTATCCCATCAACAACAGCGGCCTCGCGGGCATTGGACGATGGCAGAATGATGCCTTCAAATCCTTCCTCTTTGGCTTTCAATGCCATGGGAAGAGCACCTTTGACAGGATTCAGACTTCCATCCAGTGAAAGTTCACCCATCATTACGAAGCGATCCGGGTTTTGAGGTACCATCTGTTCGGATGCTGCCAGTATGCCGATGGCTAAAGGCAAATCATATGCAGAACCCTCCTTTTTAATGTCAGCAGGGGCCATGTTGATAACCAGTTTTTTGCCTGGCAGTTTATAGCCAATTGAGCGCAATGCCGATTCAATACGTTGCTGACTCTCCTTTACCGCACTGTCGGGTAAGCCTACAAGGTAAAACTTAAACCCCGGCGTGGCATCCACTTCAATGGTAATGGTGATGGCATCAATCCCATGTACAGCACTTCCATACGTTTTTACAAGCATAATTTTTACTAATGAATTGTTAACATTTTATTGCTTACGGTTAATCGGTTAAAGTGTTTGTATTAAACAATCAGTTACTAATTCAGATTAATGTATTAAATGGTGATTGATAAAGCAAACAGAAACCGATCCCGTATAACTATAAAATATTTAAAAATATTGATTGTTCCGGAGTATACTATTTCGTTACTTGCGTAAATCATTTGGACAGGCATAGAATTCTATTCATTATTTAATATCATTTGAATTAATAAGGCTAAATTTACTTTCATTACTATCAGTCTTACATACTTTCCCATCAACAAAAAATAACACTACGGAATAGCAACCTTGGACCTTTCCAATACTAAAAATACTCTAACTTTTCATTATTATGAGATATAACATTTTTTAGCCACTCAAAAACTCAAAGAATTCACTAAATCTTTAAATATCTATCCGCTATAAGCTTTATCATTTGCAGGTAGTTATCTGTTGTTATATTAACAATGTACATTGTTTTGTCCAGGTGATCTGTTGACATCATGCACTCACTACTGCTGCCTTTGCACAATAAATGCATTAGCTTCATTGCCTTTCCTTAAAGTACCACAGATTTTAGATTTTAATACTACTACATGTAGCTTTCAATATCCCATCCTGATTTTTCTCCTGTATTTGCCCACCCCTTTTTCGTACCTTCACACTTTTATGAATCATTCATTTTAATTCATTAACACATAGTCATGCGCACCATTATCGAACCTTTTCGCATAAAGATGACCGAACCCCTGAAGATTACTTCCAGGGAGGAACGCGTTCAAAAGCTGGAAGAAGCACATCACAATATTTTTCTTGTTGATGCCGAGGATTGCATCATCGATCTGCTAACTGACAGTGGCACGGGGGCCATGTCATCCAGGCAATGGGCCGCACTCATGATGGGCGATGAAAGCTATGCCGGAAGCCGCTCCTGGAAAAAATTTGAGAAAGAGGTACGGGAAATTACCGAAATGAAGCATATTTTTCCTACGCACCAGGGTAGGGCGGCTGAAAGCCTGTTGGCCCTCACACGTGTAACGAAAGGCGATGTGATTCCAAATAACAGCCATTTCGATACCACCCGTGCCAACATGGAATTTGCAGGTGCTTCTCCTGTCGATCTGCTGACCGAAAAAGCGCTGGATACTGAGGATGATAGCCCATTCAAAGGGAACCTGGACATTGCCAAACTTGAAAAATGTATCGAGGAAAATGGTAAAGAACGCATTCCGTTTTGTATGCTTACCATTACCAACAATACCGGAGGCGGGCAACCGGTGTCCATGCAAAACATCCGTGAAGTGAAAGCCGTTTTGCAAAAATATGAGATCCCGCTGGTGCTGGATGCCTGCCGATTTGCTGAAAATGCCTATTTCATTCATGAAAAAGAACCGGGATATAAAGACAAAGATTTGAAAACCATCGCGCAGGAAATTTTTACGTATGCAGATGCTGCTACCATGAGCCTTAAGAAAGACGGGCTTGCCAACATCGGAGGTTTTTTTGTATGTCGCGATGACACGTGGGCTGAGGATTTTAAAAATGCATTGATTTTACGTGAAGGATTTCCCACTTATGGCGGCCTGGCAGGAAGAGATTTGGAAGTAATTGCCGTTGGTTTGCAGGAAGTGCTGGAATACGAATACCAGGTTTACCGGCACGCTACGGTTGAATACCTTCTTAAAAAGCTGGAAGATAAAGGTATTCCCGTGATGAAGCCAGGAGGGGGCCACGCGGTTTTTATCGATGCAAAGCGATTTATGGATCATATTCCTCCATTGGAATATCCGGGAATTGCCCTGGTAAATGCATTGTTCATTGAAGGTGGTATCCGCACAGTTGAATTAGGGTCGGTAATGTTCGGACGATTCGCCAATGATGGTAAGGAATTACCCGCTCCATTGGAGCTGGTTCGACTGGCATTTCCGCGCAGGGTGTACACGCAGAGTCATTTCGACTATCTTGCCGAAGTAATTGAGGAAGTTTGGGAAAAACGAAAGCAATACTTTGGTTATTCGATCATAAAACAACCCCGGTTATTAAGGCATTTTTCATGTTGTTTTGAGCCTCTAAATAAATGATTGAATTAACCTAATTTTCAGCCTTCACTGCATCCATTAATTGCCCTTTATCCATTTCAGTAGCAAAAAGCGCCTGATTGGGTTCGAGTATTTTGGTATCTTCCAGAAAACCAACATCCACACTATCGTAACCAAGTTTCTCAATGATCTCCTTTAACTCTTTTTTAGAATCAGCATTATCACCAGCAACAGGAATGGCAATTCGCTCTCCCGGTTTTTTGAAGGCTTTATCCCGTAAAACTGCGTAATAGATGGTATTAAAAGCTTTAACAACGTTCGCTTCAGAAAAAAATTTAGCTGTATATTGGGATTGTCTCCATCCGTTGTTTCTCAGAATATTTCCAATTTCTTCGCCATCCCTACCCGGAAAATAATTGTTGATATCAATGATCAGCTTGTTTTCCTGGGGGCGGATGAGACCAGAGACTTCTTCCAGTTTGCCAAAAGGAAATGCAAACAACAGTATCTCTCCGAAAGCCGCTGCATCAGACACTGTCCCAAATTCCGCATTTACACTGTTTGCGAGTTCTTCCAACTTCTCAGGATGCCTTGAACTGAACATCACATCATAACCTGCTTTTGATAAATGAGTTCCCAAAGTTCCTCCAATATTTCCTGATCCGATGATTCCGATGGTTTTCATATTTTTAAAATTTGTGACCAAACCTGAAATTTTGCACTCATTTCAATCATGGTAGTGCTTGCTCCGATTTATCGAAGGTCTGTTTCATCTGTTTATTGTTTCGTTTTAAATGCTCAAAACCTGTTCCTGATTTAAGTTTGATGTAAACGTTCCATCAGGTGTAAGGTTTGTTACATATGTATTTTTATTAATAACAAGGTGTAACTCATAGTCTGACACTATCCGCTGATTATCAACAAATAATTTAATTTTAATTTAACATTAATTATCCCAATTTTTCCTATTTTGCAGTCGCAACCATTACACAATCAACCTTGTCAACCAGGATTTGTTTAGTCCTTATTGTATTTTTATTCCTGTCTGCACTGCTTCGTGCCCAGAACATGGAAAATTTAAATGATCAAAAACCTTTTGATATTTCTGGTAATTTGGGATTACGCCTCATGACTTTTCATACAGAAGGGCGAACTGCTTATCGTGAACCTTTTTCCTGGTATCTGAGTGGTAATCCCGTGGTTAGCATTTATGGCATTACTTTACCCTTTTCGTTTGCAGTAAGTGAGCAGGAAAGAAGCTATCGACAACCGTTTAATATGTTTGGTGTAAGTCCGTATTACAAATGGTTTACTCTGCATCTTGGATACCGGAATGTATCTTTTAGCAGGTATACACTGGCCGGTCACAGTATGCTTGGAGCAGGATTTGAGGTGAACCATCCAAACGGTATCCGTGCTGGTTTCATGACCGGCAGGTTTAACCGGGCCATCGACCTTGAAGACAGTCAAACGGATACAGCCTTATTTTATTCGGTTAAGCCTGAATACAAACGCTCTGGTCACAGCTTTAAAATTGGATATGGAACCGATAGTACCCATTTGGATTTTAGTTTCCTCAAAGCCAGAGATCATTCAAATTCACTGGATTCCACGGCTGAATTGACCTATTTCAATGTGAATCCCGCTGAAAATGTTGTATTTGGTATTTCAGGACAACATTTTATTACAAAACAACTGGTATTTTCACTGGATTATGCAAACAGCGTGTATACACATAACATCAATGAGGAAACTGATACAGTAAATCTTGAAGGCATTGCAAAAAGCCTTGGTAATTCAATTACGACCAATAGCAGTACCATCAACAGCGAGGCGATTGAAACCAGCCTTTCCTACAAAACAAGAAATTACGGGGCAAGATTCAGGTACAAAAGAATCGGTGACGGTTACCAATCCATGGGAGCCTATTATTTTCAAAATGATCTTCGCAACATAACCATTGAACCATGGATTCGAATGTTAAAGCAAAAGATGAGGCTATCTGCAAGTCTCGGTTTTCAAAAAAACAATCTTGAAGACGAAAACAGACTGAAGTCATCCAGAATTATTTCGTCTTTGCGTATGAACTATCGTCCTGCAAATTTTTATACCATCAACGCATCTTTTTCAAATTACGAAATAGAAAGGCAGCGCCGGTACAGTGTGCTTGACAGTCTCTATCATATTTCCCAGACTACCCGGAGCCTGGGAATTAATCAAAACCTCAATTTTTATAAAGAGAAACTTGGTCATTACATCGGCCTCGGATATAACATGCGCACGCTTCATTCAAATGATGAGGAACGATCACAGTATTCCGATTATACTTCTCACAATTTGTTCATACATTATAATCTGTTGGTTATTCCTGCGAATGTAACTTTTGAAATGGGTTATAATTATAATTCATTTTTAATGGAAACAGGCGATAACACTGCAAGAGGATTTAATGCAGGTGTGGACAAAAAAATTTTTAAGAATGTATTGAAGCTTTCAATAAAACAGGAATGGAATGCTCAACTTGTGAACGAAGAAAAGTACAGAACAATAAACAAAACAAAGTTAAAGGCCACGCTAACACTAAAACGAACGCATTACCTGACGTTGCGTGGCGATCTGATCAATGCTACAGGTGAAGCTGAGAATGTAAATGATTACAACCAGCAACGGTTCGAAATAGCATATAACTTCAGGTTTTAATGACACATAAAATTTAAAAATGAAAAAACTTCTTCCTTTGCTTCTGCTGCTGTTGTTTCAGCTTCTCTTAATGAAACTTTATTCTCAAACAAACGGACAGGTTAATGTAATAAGTGTACCAGCATATTTTGATCCATATGCACCCATGACGGAATGGCCGGATCGTTATCGAGAGGTATCCATTACAGGGAGAACAAAATTCATTGATTATGCAATGTTAAGTATCATTGGTGACCATGGTGTGAACTACCAATCAGAAATTTCATATCAACCTGTCATTGAAACGAAAATTGTTGTTCCGGCCTACATTGTGCAAAGCATGTTCGACAACTTAAAAATATATGGTACCCAGATTTCTGCTGCAAACCGTTCCTTAAAGCCGGGAATATATCAAATCGCTTTTTCTTTCCGCAACGTTAACTCAGGAACTGAATTTCCGTCTACACCAACGGAAGCCTACATAATTGATATAGAAATTCCGGAATATACGAGGTCCATGAATGTATCCCTATCCGGAGGCCCGGTAACCAACCTGGTGGATGTACAAAGCCAGTTGAAAGTTCAGGTTTGGTCAAATTACTACTTTGATGGCTGGATTATGCTGAAATCATTGAACGGGCCTGACGGAACCGTATGCACACCTGTCGCAAAATCCATAGATTTTATAAAAGAAGGAAGCATTACATCACCTCTTATTTTATCCGGAGATAACTGGGCGCCTGTTTTCGAAAATCCAAATATTTCATGTAACTGTGATTGCAATCCTTATGAGTACCTTCATTCGGGTGAGTTTGAAATGTGTTTCGAATTGTTGAAGTACAACGGTTACCCTTTCGTTCCTCCCATTATTGATTGCCAAACTTTTGTGGTGGAGGAGCCGGAATATAACCTCTATGCTGACAATCCAACGATTGAAATATGTTCCCTGGAAGACATTCCTCAGTTTCTGGCAAACAGTATTTCCGTGCAATCGACAGTTCCGCTGAATGGATACCGGATTGGAGCAATAGTAACCGGTCCTTCAGGTTATAATTGTCCTACACAGGAAATGAACCAGGTGGCATTTGATGCCGCGGCTCCGACTCCGTTATCTTTAAACGATCTTCAACAAATCTTTCATGCTGGTGTCCAGTGTTTTTCAGGTCCTGCACCCGATCCTTACAGTGGCTGTCTGGCCGACGGGACATACGGTATCGAATTTAAATTATATCCTCCGAACCAGATGAATGAAGTAACCTTATCGCCGTCCAGTAGTCCAAATGTGGAAGTGATTGTAGATAATCCGGAGCCTTCATTTGAGATTAACGCGGTACTTGCAAACGATCAGGTGGCTAATTTAAATGAATTGTTACTGCCCGGAAATATCTCCGTAAGCTTTAACATCAATGTACCTTTCGAGGATTTTTCACTGTCTGCTGAAATTAACGGTGACAATGGTGTGCGGATTCAATCTGCTTCAAGCATCATCTTCGATCAATCTGCTCCGTATACACTCCAGGATTTAACACACAGCGGCCTGCTGGAAATTCTCGGTGAAGGAAACACCATCCCAACAGGAACATTATTGAGTGATGAAGATTTGTATCAAGGGTTATTACCTACCGGAAATTATTCCCTTTGTTTTAATTTGAAAAACAATCTTGGTCAGGATGTGGAGGGATTAACAGGTGAACGTTGCGTTACATTTACAGTTTCAGAAGTAGCTCCTGAATTTTCCATTCAAACTTTCATTAACAACGAGTATGTTTGCAATATTCCTGAAATTTACGAGCGAAGTAACCTGCAATTAGAGATTTCATCTAACATTCCATACGCTGGTTATCGCTTGTTCGCTGAGGTTAAAGGAAATGGGTTGAATTGCCGAACATTGTTGCAAAGTCCATTGGAAATTGATGGTAAAGCCAATATACCAACGCTCATTACCTCTGAATTTGAACTTGAGGAAATTCTGGGTATGAATGGCACGGTCTGTTCACAGTTTTTATCAAAAGAAGATATTTATGAAAACTGCCTTGAAGAAGGTACGTACCAGGTATGTTTTGAACTTCAGGACGCTGTTGGCAACAATATTCCCTGGCAGGATGGGAGTCAATCATGTAATGAATTCATTGTTGAAAAAGGTGAAATGCTGCCTCCACCCGTAATTATATCTCCCGAATTTGGGGAACGCGTTGAAAATGCAGGTGGTTTTCAAAATATTATTTTCACCTGGGAACCTGTTCCGTTTGCACCGCCACCGGTTACCTATACACTAAAGATCGTGGAAATGCTCGATTCCACATGGTTGCCTGCCCGTGCCATGCAGGCGGCCACCACTCCTGCTTTTTTCGAGGAAGAACTTGATCCGCTGGTTACCTCCTTCCATTATGGCATCGATGAACCGGAACTCATTCCTGGCAGATTTTATGCTTTCCAGGTGATTGCAAATGACCCTGGAAATTCAGTTGTTTTTGAAAACGACGGTGCAAGCGAGGTATATTTCTTTAAATACGGATACATTGAAACATTCACACCTGTAACACAACAAACAGAAACCACAGGTGGCAATGATTTTTTTACCAGGAACATCATACCGGTGCCGGATATTCCCGAAAAGGTTTTTCATAATAAGGAAGTCTCGGGAAATTACCAGTATCATTTTCGCCATCGCTCTGGCGGGGGGCCACTCGCTGATACACGTGTGCAACTTAAGGTAGTGTATGCACACTATCCTCAGGCTAATTCTGCAGATGAGGTCAGAAGTATGCAGGCAGGCAATCGCTATACACATTGGGACGATGTTTCTGCCCGGTTTAATGATGGCGATCGAATTCTTGATAATTCATACACGAACGAGATGGGAAATTTCAAGTTATTTGCCACCGGGGTTGATGAAGAAGGTGTACCGGCTTTTGGTTATCATAAAAACTTGAATACTTCCAACGGAGAAAAATTACCCGGAATTGTGCTAAAAGCTGCTGTCGTTACCCATGATAATCCTTATTTTCTGTTTGATAGCCGGTACGCTTTGTTGCATGATGATGAGGACGATTACATGGGTTTGACTGCTACTCCAAAAGATTACAGCGCCAGCTTTCATTTTTCTTGTTCCGGTAAAATTCATAATGCTCCTGAACAGTATCAGAACATGCAGGGAAAAGTACCAAAAGGTGCACCTATCGTAAATTATGATGTTTTTTTAATGAGAGAATATACGCCGATGGGGATTCCAAACAAAGAAGGGGATAGATATAAATTCAATGGTGAGACCTGGAATGACAAGGAGATCATTAGCAAAGGCTCCACGGACCAAAACGGGTATGTGTTTTTTAGTAACCTGTTGCAGTCAAGATCGGATAATGATAAATACTTTATCGTTGCCCTGCCTAAGGTGGATGATAATTCAAATTTTAAAATACCGGAAACAGCTTTTCGCTTTGACGGAACCTTATCCGGAATAACAACAGATAATACCTCCCAGCTTGAAAATAACAAGAAGGCAATTTACAATCATCAATTCGAAAGCATAACCATTCAAAAAGAAATAAGCGGAAATATGGGTATGCCAGAGGTTTTCGGAAAAGTAGCTGATAACATGGCTAAAGCGGATGGACCAGGAGTAGTAGGTGCCGATGTTTGGTTCAACTATACATTACCTTCCAGCTCAACTCAAAACCTCAATAGCCCGGGAGCAATCCAGCTTGATCCCGGTTACATTTACCTGGGCAGAGGAACGCGTTTTGGCACAAACTTTCCAAATGGCGATTACAATATTGTTATTCATCCCGGATTGACTTCCGAAAAAACATTTTCCACATATAATTTACATCTTGTTGCTTCCAAATGGAGTTATTCTTATGATTACAAGAAAGTAAACGAGCTGAAACTTAATGAGCGCCGGAGGATCGATTTTATCATAACAGCTACAAGTAAAGTGAAAGGGAAAGTAAAGTTACAGAATGGAGGAGGTGTGGCTGCAAATGTAGGTTTGAAAGACCATCGTACCATTACAGCACAACCTGAAAACAAAGCGCAACCGGATCATTCCAAACCCTATATCTTTGAAATCAAGGCACCGGTTGGGCCATCAAAAGTTCAGGCAACTCCTCCAAACAATTTGGCAGCATCCTATTTTACCGTTGAAAAAGATACTGTAGTCCTTGATCCTTCAAAAACAACAAATATTGGAACCATAGAGTTACCGGTGCGTCAGCATTCCATCAAAATACAGGTTGCCCGTGAAGGTACATATCCCATTTTACCGGTATCAGGTGCCAGGGTTGAAATAAAATACAAGGATAATGCCCGATTTATTGCCGATGATAACGGAATTGTTCAATACAGGTTCAAGGCACCAGACGTCAGTAATCTGCAGATAGTGGTAAAAGGACCTGAACAAGAAGATTGGGAACATGTGGTTTGGACGAACGATGGTACGCTCTCCAATACGGAAGCTAACAGGGATGTTACCATACTCATCCGCCTGAAAAAAGCTGGCAGAATCCGGGGACGGGTAACTTACGGACAGGAAGGTAACCTGCAACCAGTAGATAGTGCAGCGGTTTCATTGAATCTTGGCAATGGATATCCCTTACGGGCATTTACCAATGAAAATGGTGAGTACGAGCTTCGCAATGTGCCCATGAATCGCAATTTTCTGATCACTGCCGCCAAAGGGCGATCGCAATTCGTAGGTGATAAACGATACGCTTACCTGGCGACAACCATTGTTGAAAATTTTGATTTTAATCTTACCGTTTTCAATGGAATGGTAATTACCGAATTACTGCATTTGCCTATTGAAGTTCATGATTTACAGGTGACAAACGACGGGGCAAAAATTGAAGGTGCATACTACGATGTTTCTGCCCTGACGCCAAAAGACTGGAAAATACAAAACGAAAATCTGATGCTGACCTTCCACACAGAAATAGTACCTTCCAAGACCGAATTCAATGATGACGGGGTTCCCTACGCCCTTCCTAAATCAGGGAAAATCCATACCAATGCTACCAGTCTGGACTGGAAATTCAAAGATAAGGTTCATTTCATCCAACAACCGGTTGACGGAATTTTCACAGTTGATGATGACGGTACCGGATGGGCAAGGATAGATGGGAAAATGCAACTGGTTCTAATGCAGTATGACCTGAACTCTGCAGAAATAAACCTGGGAGATCAGGATATTTTTATTGGCAACGGGAATGGCAGAAACCAAACCGAAAGAATCCTTTTTACCAGTGTTGGTAAGAAACCAACATCCGCATTTAATATCATGAACAGTGATGGCAATAATTTAACCTATTATCTCTATGGTTTTAAGTCCGTTGCTGACAGACACAATTCACTGGTAAAAGAGGACAAATCATTATCATTGGATACCCGATTGCAAACTGATCTGGATTATGTTCCTGAGAACCAGAAAAACCTGAATATAAAAATTGGTAAGGTAACTGTTACACAAAAACGTATAGATCCTGTAAATGGTAAGTTCCCGTTTGAGTTTGCATTAAACAGATGGAATTTACAAGCCCATAAATGGGTGCTTGGTGAAGGCGGCATCAGGGTAGATTCCTGTATCCTGAAAACAGGGGCAAAGGATATGACCCTTGAAAATTTTTACATAACCTATAAAAAACTGGGAGACGGGAAACCGATCATTAATATTGGTGAGCTGCTTATCGCAGAATCGGTACCGATCCTGGTAGATGGAAATACGTATTTCGAATACAATCTTTCCAGGAAATCATGGTGTGTGGAGGTGCGTCCGGATCAAACGTCAACTTCCAGTTCCAATCCGGTTGCTTACGCATCTAAAATATACAATGTGAATGCTTTCGATGCATCCGATGAAATTAAAACCAGAACATTCACCTATTATGCAACGAATACAATGGATGCTCAAATGCTTGGTACACAAAATGTGGAGGTATACGATGTATCAAATTTTGGTGCACGTGAAATAACCATCAGTACAGATAATATAGCCCTTGAAGGTTCATTAGCCCTGCATATTCCTGGTATGGGTTCACAACCCAATTCGTTGAAAATTGTAAAAGGAACAAAAAAGAGGATTCATCATGGAAAGGAAGTTTACGAAACCATAGCCAGGGTAAATCCGGTTACAGGAAGGTTTAATGCAAATTCAATTGAAACAGAGCTTCTGGCCCAGGGACAAAAATTTGCCCCGGGAATTTTTGAAACAAAATCACGTATAAAACCAACCGGTGTGAAGAATGCTTTTGCTTCAAATTTGAAGAAAACAGCCAAATATGTTGAATGCGTGCTGGATCCCGGACAAACATTTAATTTTTCTGAAGGAAAAGCATTGAATCAACTACAGGGAAAATTAAAGGTATTTAATAATCCATTGGAAGACCTTAACCTGCCACAGGAGCAAATACAGGAACTGAATGATCTCTCAAAAGATGTTAAATCACTTCAAACCCATATTCGAGCGTTGAACATACCATCAGAACAAATGGACCAGCTTACAGGCACTGCCGCTGAAAACATCGATCAATTCGGTTCGATGCTTTCCGTTATTGAAGGTATGACATCCAATCGTAAAAATGAGATGATAGATCTTGCGTCCAGCTACAAAACGTATGCTGAAAAAATCAATGGATTTGATATTCAGGAAGATGCCAAAGAATTTTTAATTGTCAAAGCCGGAAAGATCGGAGATGTTGCCGAAAACACCTGGAATGATATGGATGTGAAAGGAAAACTGGAAGGAGCGGCAGGTGCTGCGAGTGAAATGGGATTTGTGGTGAACAACGAATGGGTAGCAAATGAACAGCAAATTGGTGTTAAAAATGTTCCCAGCGAATTTGGTGGTATTGGGTTAACCTACAATATTGAAAAGCAACGAATGGAAGGTCATATGTCATTTGAACAGGATTTTGGTTCGGCCCTGGTTACGGGTGATGCTTCCGTCATTATTGGAGCACCCGGTTGGTACTTTATTGCTACAGGTCAGTTTTTGCTGGATGCACTGGCAATCGAAGGAATGGCCGGGATCATGTTTGGTGATCACCCCATGGAAGAAGAAATGGATGAAATGTTTGAAAAAGTGTCGTTTTATTATCGTCATCTTGGAGAAATGCCAACGACTTATCCTGAAAGGTTAAACGGGTTCTATTTTAATGCGGGTGCGGCGTTACCTATACCAACTCCGGGTTCATTTACTGCTAATTTTGCCGTAGTAAAGGTTGAATTTTTCACTCGTGTTGGGGGTGACGCGAGGATGGGAATGATGTTTACCTCCGATGGAAATACGTATACCATTGGCCAGGGAGTATTTGTTGAAGCCTGGCTTGAAGTGGCTGCAGGGTTTATTGCTTGTGCTGAAATTAATTTGGGTGCTTCTGTGGGTGTGGATGTATCTGGCGAATACAGCTCTAATGGCGAATGGTGGGCCGAAGGTATCGGTTGGGTAGAAGTTACCGGTAGTGTTGAAGTAGGGGGAGGTGCCTGTTTTGGAGATTGTGACGGAAAATTATGTGCTTCCAAACGTAAATCCGGTTCACTGGGTGCAGTTGCTGAAATACATCTGGGATCAGACTATAAAAAAATATCAATCAAGAAAAAATAATCTCAACACATGAAAAATCTGATTTTATTTTTAACAGGATTTTTGTGCTTTTCAGGTGCTCTTGCCCAGGATGAGTATAACATTGCCTATCCGGGTTCACAGGGTATGTATGTTTTTACTGGTAACCTGATAGTAAACACCGGTTTTCCTGTGGATGGCATCAGTGCTTACAGAATTGACAAAAAAGAGAAAAACGGTAGTTGGGAACAAGTTGCAATAATCGAGGCTCCTCAAAACAAAAATGAACTTGTTAACAGATTTAACCAGGCCAAAGTACCTTTTCCGGCAGGAACAATTGACAATTATGTTGATTTGGACGAGTTATGGGAAATCATTCAGACCGAGAGGCATTTAGATTCCCTAATTTTGCTTTCAGGCATTGTTCCGGCGCAGATTGCCCTGGGTAACATGGTGTTGGATACTGATGTTAAACATGGTCAGGATTATCAGTACAAAGTGTATGTCCGGCGAAATAACCGATGGGAACCCTTTCTGTTGAGTTACCCTGTGAAATATGAAAAACCGAACTATAAAATCAATTTTCGTGTACGTGAAAAAACCGAACTTGAAAATCGGATTTCAGTGGAACTGGCTGTATTCCCAAGGGGAAATATTTTAGTGTTGCAACCGCACAGAAGGGAAAATTTTAACGGGAATTTCGCCAGGGTGAATACACGTATGGGATACCGGCCCAGACGTGATACCCTGATTGTGATGATGGAGGATTCCCTGGTGAAAGAAAATACAGGATATGAATACACGTTCACGGCTTTTGACTTTTTTGGAAATGCAACACAGGTTCATGATACCATATTTGCCAAAACATTTTCTGAACTTACAACAATGGTTCCCTATAATCTGAAAGGTTATCGGCTTACAGGCGCTGAAGGAAATGCAATTAGCTGGCGATTGCGGAATCCAGGCAGAATTTCAAATATCAGCATATACCGAAGTGAATCTTTTGACGGGCCTTTTGAAAAAATTGGAAATGCTTCTCCGGCAGATACAATCTATTTGGATGAAACTGCAACTCCGATGGTTCAATACTGGTACTATTTAGACATGACCGATATAACAGGGAAAAAATCATTTTCAAGCGCAAAAATTTTTACCAGGTATAAAACTTCTTTCCTTCCACCTCCTCCTTTTAACATTTCAGCCATTCCTGTGGAAGGTGGTGTTGGCCTGACCTGGCAAAACAGTGATCCGAATGTACGAGGATTTTACCTGTACAGGAGCACTACCGATGGTAATTTTGAACTTGTATCTAACTTGTTAACAGACAGCTTTTTCGTTGATCAATCGAGTGCCCTGGTCGGAAATCAAACGTACCGGTATGCCATTCAGTCGGAGAATACAAGTTACATGAAAAGTCGGATGTCAGATCCGGCATATGTCATACCAGGTATTGAATCAAAACCCATTGCACCCGTTGGAATGCAGCTTGTTGCAGAACCCGATCATCTTAAAATATTCTGGGAATCCGTAAATGAAGGTGATCCTTCTCTTGTTGGTTACCATATACTGAGAAAAGAAGCAGGCACGAATGATTGGTTGCAGTTGAATGCTATCCCGGTAAAAATAAATTCATTCAATGACAGCACATTACAACATGGATTAGTTTATGAGTATGCAGTTGTTGCAATAGATTTCAGGGGTAATAAAAGTGAAATTGAATATTCAGTTACACACCATATACCTTATCAGGGAAATGTGTTGGGCCCTCCTGCTGACGTGAAAGTATCCACCAGCGGACAACTTGTAGAAATGACATGGAATCCACTCCAAATGGAGGATATTAATGGGTATAAAGTATATCGAAGGGCGTATGGGGAAGATTACAAGCTCGTTGAGATAATAGGTGATCCATCTACCGGGCTGTTTTCTGATAAGGGATTAAAAAAGGGCACCTTGTACATGTACCAGGTCACATCACTTGATAAAAAAGGGAATGAGAGCGGCAGGAGTAAAACCGTTGCAATTTGGTTTTAGTGGAGTTTGTTTAAATATTGATGGATCAATTCTGCTGCATGTTCCGTTCCGTTTTCACCGGCTATTTTCATACCGGTTTTTCGGCAATCCAAAATATATTTTCCGGTAGACGAATTTCATTCGGATTTAAATCGGGCATCAACAGCACGACTTTGGTATTGGCTTCATTCACAGCGCGGATAATGTTTTGAGCCATGGATCCTGTTTGTTTAAGTTTGTGATGCATAAAACCAAAAGTAATGAATAAAATTCAGGGCAAAGGTTAATCCTTTTAATCCTTCTCCGGCATTTTCCACAAAGCTTCGCGCGGTAGCATAAATGTCGATATCATCGCCGATAGAAGAATGCTCCATTTTATGCTATTCAACAAGATCTTTTGCCCATGGATGTGTAATTATCTTTACCTTGTACCCGCAGTTTTTCAGGGCTGTACCCACCGAAATATAGTTATGGCATAGTTTTTTCAGAATAGCTTACATGGAAAAAAAGAAAATAATTGTAGTTGGTATAGATGCTTTTAATGAATTTGAATTATCACAGATTAAAGATTTTGATCGCTATGAATTTATTACACTGTTTGACCCAAAAGAGATACAGAACCAAGAGGAGATTGATGTAGAAAAAATTATCCAAACCCTCAACAAAACCATTCGCAGCCAAAAAGATGGGATTGATGGTATCATCACTTTTTTTGATTTCCCATTCACGCTTGTAACTTTTTACATTGCCAAACTACATAATTTAAAAGGTCCCTCACTGCTCAGTGGATTAAAATGTGAGCATAAATACTGGAGTAGAATTGAACAAAGCAAAATTGTACCTGCAAACGTTCCCCGGTTTGATGAAATCGATCCATTTGATGAAAAGCGTTTGGATGAACTGAGTGTAAAACCTCCTTTTTGGATAAAACCCGTTAAAACGCACTCATCTCAACTTGGTTTTAAAGTTGAAACCAACAACGACTTTGAGCAGGCAATAACAAAAATAAAGAAGCGCATCCATCATTTTGCCAAACCTTTCAATTTCATTTTTTATAAAGAGGATTTACCGGCAGAAATACGAAAAATTGATGGTTTTCACTGTCTGACTGAAGAATTGCTCAAAGGACATCAATGCACCCTCTCCGGATATGTGTATAATCACGAGGTGTATACGTATGGTATTGTTGATTCACTGTTTTATGATCAGGCTCCTTCATTTTTATGTTACATGTTACCAAGTAGGCTGCCGGGTTCGGTGAAGGAAAGAATGCAGATTATTGCGAAAGATGTAATGAAGCACATCGATTTTAATCATGCTCCTTTTAACATCGAGTTTTTTTACAACGAGGAAAATAACGACATTAAAATACTGGAAATCAATCCAAGAATGTCACAATCTCACGGATACATTTATTCAATGCTAAAAGGCCATTCCAACCATCAGGTGCTCGTGAAACTGGCTATCGGTGAAAAACCTGATTTTATTCAAAACAAAGGAAAATATCCGGTAGCAGCAAAATTTCAATACCGTATTTTCCATGATGGCAAAGTTGAACAATTACCATCAGAATATAAAATCAAGAAGCTGGAAAATGAATTTCCCGATTCAAACATTCAAATCAATGTGAAAGAAGGTGATATACTCTCCACTTTAAAAATCAATGATGCTTACAGTTACTGCATCGCAGAAGTAATGCTGGCTGCCGAATCAAAAGAAGCATTATTTGATAAATACGAAAAAATAAAAAATTCACTGAATATCAAAATTGAAAAAAGATAGTTTATGAACATCAGGAAACAGTTTCCATATGAGGTTGAAGAAATTGAAAACATCTGGATTAAAATGTCCGACGGAACACGATTGGCCGCGCGGATGTGGAAACCGCAAGATGCAGATAAAAACTTATCCACTATAATCGAATACATCCCTTACAGGAAAAGGGACATGAAGCGCCTCCGGGATGAATCTATTCATCATTATTTTGCAGGTTACGGATTTGTGAGTTTACGAATTGATATCCGGGGAAGTGGTGATTCGGAAGGTATACTGACCGATGAATACCTGGAACAGGAGCTAATTGATGGTGAGGAAATTATCGAATGGATCGGTAACCAGCCATGGAGCAATGGCAATGTTGGCATCATTGGAATCTCCTGGGGTGGTTTTAATGGTTTGCAACTCGCTGCACGCAGGCCAAAAGGTTTAAAAGCCATCATTACAGTGTGTTCCACGGATGATCGGTATGCCGATGATGTGCACTACATGGGAGGCTGCCTGCTGGGAGACAATCTTTCCTGGGCATCAGTGATGTTTGGCAAAAACAGCTTACCTCCTGATCCTGAAATTGTCGGCAATAAATGGAAGGATATGTGGCTTGAGCGTCTCGACAAAAGCGGACTTTGGCTTGAACAATGGCTGAGGCATCAACAACGGGATGATTACTGGAAACATGGATCAATATGTGAAAATTACGATGATATTGAAATACCGGTAATGGCAGTAAGTGGATGGGCTGATGGTTACACAAACGCTGTATTCCGACTCATGAAAAACCTGTCATCCCCGCGATTGGGATTGATTGGACCATGGAGCCATAAATATCCACATCTGGGAGAACCAGGGCCTGCCATCGGTTTTTTACAGGAAGCGGTTCGATGGTGGGAAAAATGGCTGAATGGAAATGAATCCGGAATTATGAACGAACCCATGCTTCGGTTATGGATGCAGAAAAGTGTCCCTCCAAATACATGTTATGAAAGCCGCCCTGGCTACTGGGTGGGACTGGACAATTGGCCTGCCAAACAGGTAAAAGAGAAAAAATTTATTCTGAGCGGGGATTATATGGTTGAGGAAAAAACTAACCTCACGGCTGAAAAGCGAACTATCCGTTCACCTTTACGACTGGGATTGTTTGCCGGTAAATGGTGTTCATACAATGCACCACCAGATCTTCCCGGAGACCAACGTGAAGAGGATGGCGGAGCCCAGGTATTTACCAGTACTCCCTTAAAAAATGATATGGAAATTGTAGGCCCTCCAATGATCGATTTTCTAATAGAAACAGATAAACCGGTAGCTATACTCGCTGTGCGTTTGTCGGATGTAATGCCTGATGGTAAAGCTACCAGGGTAACTTATGGCGTTAAAAACCTTACGCATTTTGAGAGTAACGAGCATCCAACTTTGCTTGAACCAGCAAAAAAATACAGGGTGAAACTACAATTAAACGATATTGCTCATGTATTTCCTAAAGATCACCGAATGCGCATATCCGTTTCAACTTCGTACTGGCCCATTGTTTGGACACCTCCCGAAGTGGCTACATTAACCTTATACACCGAAAAAAGTTTCGTATACTTACCTGAACGAATTTCAAAACAAAATTCTTCAGTATCCTTTCAGGAATCTGAAGGAGCCGAGCCTTCTACGGAACATAAAACCTTACATGCTGCGAATTACAAGTGGGATGTCATTCGTGATTTGATAAATGATAAATCTACATTGCATGTGCTCAAAGATAATGGTACCTACAGGATTGAAAACATCGATCTGGAGATAAGTGATTGCTCAACAGAAGATTATAGTGTGCAAAATGATTTTGTGGATTCGGTGAAAGGAGAAACACATGGAGAAATAACGCTGAAGCGGAAAAACTGGAAGATTCGCACCGTAAACCACACCGCTTTAACTTCCGATAAAAAAAAATTTCATGTGCATGCCACTTTGGATGCCTATGAGAATGGATTGCGCGTATTTTCTAAAAACTGGCAGCTTTCCATTCCCAGAGAATTTGTTTAGGGTCCCACCAAAATTGATTGGATTTTCTCCACAGAATTTCAACGCAATGGATTACTAAATCCTGAAACCGTATAGTATGGCATCATTTTTTAATTGGCTAAGATGTAAAAGGAATTAAATAAAAAATACACATATCATGACAGCGTTTGTTTTAGTTGACTTACAGAAAGATTTTCTCCCGGGAGGCTCGCTTGCTGTGGAAGAGGGAGATCAAGTGATTCCAAAAGTAAATAGTTTAATGAACGATTCATTTGATGTTATTGTGGCTACACAAGACTGGCATCCGCCTGAACACTGCAGTTTTGCATCTAACCATGAAAACAGGAAACCAGGTGATAAAATTGAATTACACGGCACCGAGCAGGTTTTATGGCCGGATCACTGTGTGCAGAATAGCAAGGGTGCTGAGTTTGCAGATAATCTGGATACTTCAAAAATTGAAAAAGTAGTAAGAAAAGGAACTGATGCTAAAATAGATAGTTACAGTGGCTTTTTTGATAATGAGCATAAAAAAGCAACCGGACTACATGAATATCTCAAAAGCAAAGATGTGAATACTGTTGTTATTGCCGGCTTAGCTGCTGATGTTTGTGTAAAGTTTACTGCATTGGATGCCCTGGAACTTGGTTATGAAACAATCATAGTAAAAGATGCAATCAGGGCAGTAGAAAAAGAAGAAGGATATGAGCGGACATTAAAAGAACTTCAAAAAAAAGGAGTGAAAATTGTTCATTCGTCAGAATTATAATGTAGAATTATTATCACAGTAACGTATTTTTTTCTACAATTTTTAACGACAAAAATCCGGCAGGAGAAAAAAAAATTAATAAAACCGAACAAAAATGAAATATTCTTTAAAACTCGGGAAACCATTTGGAATTAAAATATCCATTCACTGGACATTTTTGCTGTTAATAGCCTGGATCGTAATTATTGATGTCAGACAGGGATTGGATATGCAGCAGATCCTGCTATCCATCATATTTATTTTAACATTATTTCTTTGTGTCACCCTTCATGAACTCGGACATGCACTAACGGCGAAACGTTACGGATCTGAAGTACACAGTATAACACTTTTACCAATTGGGGGTATGGCAAATATTAAAGATATGCCTGAAAAACCGGGTCAGGAACTTGTGGTTTCTGCGGCAGGACTAATAGTAAACGTAGTAATTGCAGGAATCATATGGATGTTCCTTGCCATAGGTGGTAGGCCTGATTTACAGCAAATGAATTTTCAGGCAATCACTGCAGAGAATTTTTTCATAATGCTTATGTTTGTTAACCTCTTTGTGGTAGTATTCAATCTGATACCGGCATTTCCAATGGATGGTGGTAGATTACTGAGAGCTGCATTATCTTTTAAAATGGACAGGTTGAAAGCGACAAAACACGCGAAAAACGCCGGGCAGGTTTTCGCGGTAGCATTTATCATCGCCGGAATGTTTATTAATCCGTTCCTCGTCATTATCGGATTTTTTGTTTTTCTTGGCGCAAGAGCAGAATATGAGATGATAAAATTTCGACAGGGATTAAATGATTTTAAAGTAAACGATGCTCTCATAACTGATTATACTACCTTGGATCGAACAGATTCCCTTGGAAAAGCAGCCGACTTACTTGTTCATAAAAATGAAAGCGGGTTTATAGTCGTGTCAAATGGTGATTTTGAGGGCATGCTAACGAAAGAAGGAATTATTGATGGGCTTTCAAAATACGGAAAGGAAGGAAAAGTTGAGGATTCTATGAATACCGCTTTGCCTTCATTGGATATAAACAGACCGCTCCATGAAGTTTTCCAGGAAATGCAGCAGAATAAATATTCGGTACTTCCAGTCCTTTCAAAGGATAAAATAAAAGGAATACTTGACAGGGAAAGCATCAATGAATTAATGCTGGTGCAAAATGCAATGCATTAGCCTTATTAATTAATTTCGTTGAACTCCCCGAAAAAATATCGGGGCAAGTTGTCCTCGGTTCATAAATTATTTACAATCGACTGTTCACGATTATCGGAGATTAAGAAAATGTAAATCATTCAATTTTAAACAATTCACATTCCAAAAAGCGTGAAATGGAACAAATCTTTTGACGGAATTTGCGGGAGGTGTAAAAAAAGCTTCAGGAGCTTTATCGCTCCTGAAGCCACGCGGAAAATTTTCTATTTCAATTCAGAACGCTTATACACGGCTGTTTTCGCTATCATATCATGAAAACCTTGTTTTCTTGCACCCAAAACAAAGAAAAATCCGATGAAAATGATCAATCCAAGTATTCCTCCTAAAGTGCTCAGAGCATTAATTCCGGTTAACAATGCCAACGTCCCCAATACAGATGAAATGTTTTTAATCGCGTACCGAAGCAGTAGTTTACCGACCCCGGCTTTTGTACCATCGTCATTTCCAATTTGAATACCAACGATAAGTTTACCTACCGTATAGCCGGTAAAACCTTCCAGTAAAAACCAAACAAGGGCTACTACATAAACCACAATTACTGATGCCATGATTCCCCCCAGGAATCCTCCGGCCATCCCAAGGGCTGCTGCGGATGCATCTTCTGAACCCGCGGTTGCTGCACCTCCAAGCGCAGCTCCACTTACGCCAAAAACAGTAACAACGATGGCGGTAATTATCCCAACCATAATAAAATCAAGCAAATAAGCACCTAACCTGGGACCAAATCCAATTCTGTTTTCCATAAGATTTAAAATTTAAATGTTAAACAATTCTATTATTGAAACTTCTGAATACTTGGTGTTCATGATATATAATGCAGGAGGTATATACAATTGTGTGTGGTTCAAGAGTGAATGCCATTTTAATTTGAATATCTAATATAAGTAATAGATGAATACCAGTCAAATTTTTTATCATAAAATAAAAATTTATCAACAAACCAGCATATTTATCGGTTTAGTAAAATAACCAAGGTTACAATTACAATATTTTGAATTTACAAAACAAAAATAACGACAAACCGGTTTTGCTTATCGATGATCAATGTGCATTTTGCAACAAAAGTACGGCATTTATTGTGCGAAATGGCGGTGAGGATAAAATGGAATTCGAATCCCTTTTTAAATCTGAAGGGAAAGAATATCTGAAAAAAACTGGCTTACCTGAAAATTACACTGATTCCATTGTTTTTATTGAAAATGGAAAAGCATATTTAAAATCAGATGCTGCCTTGCGTGTAAGCCGCTACCTGAAAGGAATATGGCCGCTTCTTTACATATTTGTCGTTGTTCCCCGCGGGATACGGGATTTTTTTTATTCATTTATCGCAAAACACCGGCACAAATTTTAAATGTCATATGGCAAATGAATGGTTGCCGGCCAAAAGATTCAACCTGCCAGACAAAAGCAAACAGAGCATGTATTACCCATCACTCCTATTCACTGGCGAAGCTTTTCACAAAATATCAACACACCTGTTTTTTCGTAAAATTATAAGGTAATTTTGTGCTCCATAATCATCAAAAACGAAGGGATAGCTGATGTATCTTATATTTGACACTGAAACCACAGGATTACCGCAGAACTATAATGCTCCGGTAAGTGATTCGAACAATTGGCCCCGGTTGGTGCAACTGGCATGGCAAATGCATGATGATATGGGACGGTTAATCGAAGTGAAAAACTTCATCGTTAAACCCGAAGGATTCACCATACCATACAGCGCCGAAAAAGTGCATGGCATATCCACTGAAAAAGCAGAAAAAGAAGGTCATCCGCTGTCCTTTGTTTTAAATGAGTTTTCACAGTCAGTAAAGCATGCCAAATTCCTGGTGGGACATAACATCGTATTTGATATCAACATCGTTGGAGCTGAGTATTATCGTGCAGGATTGGATGGTGGTTTTATGCAGGTTCCCTTTCTCGATACCAAAGAGGAAAGCACCAATTTTTGCGCTCTCCCCGGAGGTAAAGGAGGTAAATATAAGTGGCCAACCCTGTCGGAATTGCATTACAAGCTGTTCAATGAGTATTTTGAAGAGGCACACAATGCATCTGCTGATGTTGTAGCAACAGCGAGGTGTTTTCTGGAACTCGTGCGGGTTGGTGTTTTTACATCGAAAAAGTTAAAAGCTGAAGAATCTGTTATCACACGGTTCAAAGAAGTCAATCCGGATGTGATACAACCAGTAGAAATTGTTATTGAATCAAACCAGGATACCTCTACAGATACGGTGCTTGAGGAAGATTTGTCAGATCGCGCACAACAATCGGACATTGATGCATCGGTTCCTTTTACACATCTTCATGTGCATACACAGTACTCTATCCTGGATGGTGCAGCGGATGTTAAAGGGCTGGTTAAAAAGGCAAAAGATGACGGCATGGTTGCCCTGGCAATTACCGATCATGGCAATATGTTCGGGGTAAAGGATTTTTACAATACCTGCCGGAAAAACGAAATTAAACCCATTCTTGGATGCGAAGTTTACGTTGCACGCCGCACACGCCATGATAAAGAAGATAAATCGGATGGTGGCGGCAATCATCTGGTTCTGTTGGCCAAAAACAAGGATGGATACAAAAACCTTATGAAGCTTGTATCCTATGGATGGACTGAAGGATTTTACTACAAACCACGCATCGACAAGGAACTACTTAAAGAGTATCACAAGGGTATTATTGCCCTTTCAGCCTGTCTTAACGGTGTTATTTCTGCAAAAATAAGACACCATGGGCTTGACGAAGCCCGAAAAGAACTTCAGTTTTATAAGGATCTTTTTGGAGAAGACTTTTACCTTGAGCTTCAAAGGCATCCATCCGGTGATCCCGAAATGGATAAGGAAGTATATGAAGACCAGATTTTTGTTAATAAACATCTTGTGGATCTCGCCCACGAGTTTGGATTAAAATATGTTGCTTCCAACGATGTTCACTTCATTAATAAAGAAGATGCCCCTGCGCATGATCGGTTGCTCTGTATCAGTACGGGTAAAGATGTTGATGATAAAAACAGGATGCGCTATACCACCCAGGAATGGCTTAAAACGCAGTCGGAAATGCAGAAACTATTCGCGGATCTGCCGGATGCGCTCTCAAATACCATGAAAGTAGTGGAGAAAATTGAGGATATGGAACTGGACTCACACCCTATCATGCCTGATTTCCCGTTGCCGGATGGTTTTGAAACTGAAGCTGATTATTTACGCCACATCACGTTTGAAGGAGCCAAAGAACGCTGGAATGAAATCACCCCGCAAATTGAACACCGACTGAATTTCGAGTTGGATACCATTATCAACATGGGATTTCCGGGCTACTTCCTTATTGTCTGGGACTTTATTCGTGCAGCGAGAGAGATGAATGTATCTGTGGGTCCCGGGAGGGGTTCCGCCGCAGGATCCGTGGTTGCCTACTGCCTGAAGATTACGGATATTGACCCTATCAAATACGACCTCCTGTTTGAGCGTTTCCTGAATCCCGATCGTGTTTCGATGCCTGATATCGACATTGATTTTGACGAGGACGGCAGAGAAAAAGTACTTGAATGGGTGGTAAACAAATATGGTAAGAAACGGGTGGCACATATCATTACCTTTGGTTCGATGGCTCCCAAAATGGCTATACGTGATGTTGCCAGAGTGCAGAAATTACCATTATCAGAAGCCGATCGCCTCGCTAAACTAATTCCTGAAAGACCGGGAACATCCTTCAAAAAAGCATATTCTGAAGTGCCTGAACTTAACCAGGAAAAATCATCTCAAAATGCGTTGGTAGCCTCTACCCTGAAATATGCTGAAGTTTTGGAAGGATCCGTGCGTCAAACCGGAGTGCATGCCTGTGGAATTATTATCGGACGTAACGACCTTGAGGAACATGTGCCTATTTGCATCAATAAGGATGCAGAACTTTATGTCACCCAGTATGACGGAAAGCATGTGGAATCAGTTGGCATGTTAAAAATGGATTTTTTAGGTTTGAAAACACTGTCCATCATTAAAGATGCTGTGGAAAACATAAAATTGTCCAAAGGCGATGAAGTTGACATTGACCAAATTCCACTGGACGACCCCGAAACATTTGCACTATACAGCCGTGGTGACACAACCGGTTTGTTTCAGTTTGAATCTCCGGGCATGAAAAAACATCTAAGGGCACTCAAACCCAACCGCTTTGATGATCTGATCGCAATGAACGCCCTTTACCGTCCCGGCCCGATGGAATATATTCCTTCGTTTATTGCCAGAAAACACGGTCGGGATCAGATCAATTACGATCTTCCTGAAATGGAGGAATACCTGAAAGACACATATGGAATTACAGTTTACCAGGAGCAGGTGATGCTTCTCTCTCAAAAACTCGCTGGATTTACCAAAGGTATGGCCGACTCACTGCGTAAGGCAATGGGTAAGAAGATTAAAGCGCTGATGGATGAACTCAAAGTTAAATTTGAGGAAGGATGCAAAAAAAACGGCTACAATGAAAAAGTAATAGAAAAAATATGGAAAGACTGGGAAGCATTTGCTCAGTACGCATTTAACAAATCTCATTCTACATGCTATGCATATGTATCTTATCAAACCGCCTATCTGAAAGCCCATTATCCTGCTGAGTTTATGGCAGCGGTATTGAGCCGGAACATGAATGACATAAAGAAAATTACATTCTTTATGGACGAATGCAAACGCATGGGAATGAGTGTTCTGGGACCTGATGTCAACGAAAGTTTTCTGAGATTCACGGTTAACAAAAAAGGTGATATCCGATTTGGTATGGCAGCAATCAAAGGTGTGGGTGCTTCTGCCGTGCAGCACATCATTGAGGAAAGAGAAGAAAACGGACCTTACAAAGATATTTTTGATTTTGTTGAGAGAGTGAATCTAACAACTGTAAATAAGAAAAATTTTGAAGGCCTGGTTTTGGCAGGTGCTTTTGATGGTTTTGGAGATATACAACGGCATCAGTTTTTCGGAATGACAGGTGAAACAAACTTTATTGAAGCGCTATTGAGGTACGGCAATAAAATGCAAAGTGAAAATAACGCGGCGCCTACCTTGTTTGGAGGTGTTGAAACAATTGAAGTATCCCGGCCGGTTATTCCCGTTTGCGATGAGTGGCCATCGCTGGTGAAGCTAAACAAGGAAAAGGAACTGATTGGTATTTATCTTTCTTCACATCCGTTGGACCAGTTTAAATTCGAATTACAACAACTAAAAGTAACTCCCCTTTCAGAACTAAAGAACCTGAATGCTTTGAACGGAAAGGAAATTACCGTTACCGGAATTGTAAGCCAGGCCTCCGAAAGATTTACCAAAAACGGAAATCCTTTTGGTACTATGACCATTGAGGATTATACAGATTCATATAACCTTACCATGTTCTCGAAAGATTATATTGGTTTTAAGAATTACTTCGCGAAAGGTTATTATTTGCTAATTAAAGGAAGAGTGCAGGAAAACCCGTGGCGAAAAGACAGGCAGGAAATGGAGTTCAAGATAACATTTATTCAGATGTTGTCGCAATTGCGTGAAGATGGTTTTAAGAATATCTCATTAAAAATTCCATTAACAAACGTAGATAATAACCTGATTACCGATCTGGAGCAATTCACCGATAAAAACGGAAAGATATTGCTCAAATTTTTAATCTACGATCGTGAGAACAATATAAGCATTGATATGTTTTCCAGAACCAGGAAAGTAAGTTTATCGGATGATTTTATACGCTATCTTGAAGAAAATGAAGAGATTGAATATAAGGTAAGTTAATGAATTTGCTCCTGATGCGATAATTTGATAATTTTGCGTACTTTTATTAATTATTTAAAAATAAAAACACATGACAATTGAAGTAACCGATGCTAATTTTGATGAGGTAATTGTAAATTCCGATAAACCTGCAATCGTTGATTTTTGGGCTGAATGGTGTGGTCCCTGTCGGATGGTTGGCCCCATCGTAAAGGATATTTCTGAGGAATACAAAGACCAGGTAGTGGTAGGTAAGCTTGATGTTGACAGTAATCCGGGTGTGTCAGAAAAATTTGGTATTCGAAACATTCCTACCATCCTGTTTTTTAAAGGCGGGGAAGTAGTTGACAAACAGGTAGGAGCAGTACCAAAAGCAAATATTACAAAAAAGCTGGAAGCAATATTATAATAGATTTTCACGAATAATAATGTTTTAGGAGCAGGTGAACAGGCTTTCATCCTCCCAAAACGGATGTTATGGTTATGATAAAATCTGTTACTGTATTCTGTGCATCCAGTACACGCGTTCCTCAGAAATACATTGATGCCACAAAAGAAATCGGTCACGAATTAACGAGGTACGGCATTGATATATTTTATGGAGCAGGTGCAGTGGGCTTGATGGGTACCCTGGCAGATACAATTCTGACCAATAACGGAAAAGCCACCGGCATTATTCCCCATTTTATGAAGGAACTGGAATGGGCACACAGCAACCTGAGTGATCTCATCGTTGTTGATAATATGCCGCTGCGAAAACAAATGCTGATCGACTCCGGAGATGCCGTACTGGCATTACCCGGAGGATGCGGTACCCTGGATGAATTGTTGGAAGTTATCACGCTGAAGCAATTAGGTCAGTACAAAAACCCAATCATTATACTGAATACCGATGGTTTTTACAATCCCCTTATCACCATGCTCAATAAAATGGTTGAAGAAAACTTCATGAGAGAAACACACCGGAAAATATGGACCCTCATAAACCATCCTGCCGAGCTCATCCCTGCCCTCCGGCAGGCTCCTGCGTGGGACACCGATATGATAAAAATGGCACAAATCTGAGTTGTTCTTCATTCTGTTTCTTTCTCACTACTTTATTCTTTTCCTTTTCCTTTTCC
>CAZAMT010000018.1:29091-30515 GCA_964486145.1 uncultured Bacteroidales bacterium | reverse complement strand
TTAGAAATAAACAAAAAAAATATTCATACATTTGGTTTATCATAAAAAACTACGGATATGACTAAACAAAATCTTTCTCTCATTCTCCTTTTTGCATTTATAATTTCATGCAACTCCGGCAATATGAATAACAAGAACAACACTGAGGAACCTGCATGGGAAACTTTGTTTAATGGTAAGGACCTCAGTGGCTGGCAACCTAAAATCATGGGGCATGAACCGGGCGAAAACTATTTAAATACTTTTCGTGTGGAAGATGGTGTGATAAAAGTTGATTACAGTAATTACGAAAATTTCAACAATGCATTTGGTCATCTGTTTTATGAAAAGCCGTATTCAAGGTACATTCTTCGCATGGAATACCGTTTTGTTGGAGAACAGGTTCCCGGTGGCGAACAATGGGCATGGAAAAATAGTGGTGTGATGATTCACTCGCAATCTCCCGAATCAATGCTCAAAGATCAAAATTTCCCCATATCTCTTGAGGTTCAGTTACTGGGAGGCGATGAAACCGGTGATCGCCCAACAGCAAATCTTTGCACACCCGGAACGCATGTTGAAATGAATGGTGAACTAATTACCGACCATTGCATCAATTCCTCATCTTTAACATACCGTGGCGAAGAATGGATTCAACTTGAAATTCATGTAGATGGACATGATCAGATAAAACACGTTGTTAACGGGGATACAGTTATGGTCTACGGGAAACCGCAGATTGGGGGTGGTGTTGTTAGCAATTTCAACGAGGAGGTAAAAGATGATGGAAAACCGCTGCATGAAGGATATTTTTGTTTACAAAGCGAAAGTCATCCTGTTGAATTCAGAAAGATAGAAATTTTGGATTTGGATAAAACTGGGGAAAATTAATGCTGCATGACAAGGTAAAAGATCCTTATATTCTTACAAATGAGTTTATCAGAAATCCTCCGGTAACTTTCTTTGGACGAATAAAATATCTTGGCCCGGGATTTATCTTATCAGCTTCTGTTGTTGGTTCCGGAGAATTGATCTCAACAACCACACTGGGCGCTAAAGCAGGTTTTATTACTTTCTGGGTAATCGTTTTGAGTTGCTTTGTAAAAGTAGCCCTCCAGCTTGAATTTGGTAAACAAACCATTCGTACCGGGGAAACCGTTATGATGTCCTTAAATAAATTGCCCGGACGACGATTTGGTAAGAATAAGGCCAACTGGAGTTTGTGGCTGTGGCTTTTCCTGTGGTTATTTAAACCTTTACAGTTGGGAGGCATTATCGGAGGGGTTGCTATTACCCTGAACATGCTATTCCCATCTGTTAATATTCCGGTTTTTTCAGTTGCGATGGCCGCTGTGGTTGCAATGATGGTGTTTCGCGGTTATTACCGGTTCATAGAAAAAACATCGGTAACCATGATGTTGCTGTTTACCGTTTTTACCATGTTA
>CAZAMT010000018.1:0-28991 GCA_964486145.1 uncultured Bacteroidales bacterium | reverse complement strand
TTAAAATGCTGGGTGGTAAAATATGGGTGACTTCAGAAAAGAACAAAGGATCAATGTAAAAAAAACCCGGATATTGATATTCTGTTAATGGATATCAAGAAGCCAGGCATAAGCGGGTTCGAAGCCACAAAGCAAATCAAATAGTTAAGACCAGACCTTCCGATCATTGCGCAAACGGCATATGCCATGTCCGAAGACAGGGAAAAAGCGCTAAATGCGGGATGTGACGATTACATATCCAAGCCAATCAACCCTGATGAACTTTTGCTGTTAATTCAAAAATGTTATCAATAAACCAGATTTTTTCATCAATGGCTCCGTATGGAGCCGAAATGAAGTAAATCTCAGACCATTATCGAAACATAAAATGGCGATATAAAGCGAATACCATAAATGTGTTTGATCTAAAAAGCCTTCAAACTGTTGATTATTTGAAACTTTTTAAGGTCTGAACTTTTAATTCTGTGCTTTCCAAAAGAAAAGAACCTTTTGAATTATATTTAAAACACAAAATAAAAGATTACCTTTGTACAAATAATTGATTTGGGAATTTGCACATTTATTTATTGATACACAATTTATTATTGGTTCTTTCGTATTCACCTTATTGAATCCTATCATTTTTATTGGTTAAGCAACAGATTTGTTTACTAATTTTGTGATCAAACCCAAACAACATGTAAACTAATTAATACCAAGCTATTAATCCATAGTATTGGATAATGAACGAATAAAATATTTAAAATGGCAACAGGAAAAGTAAAATGGTACAATGAACTTAAAGGATATGGTTTCATTGAATCAAGCGAAGGAAAAGATGTGTTTATACATCGAACAGGTTTATACACGGCATTTGGCGGACTTCACCCGGAGGAAGAGGTTGAGTACGAAATAAAACGTAGCCAGAGAGGAGAATATGCAGTGAATGTGAAATTAGTAAACCAGGAAAATTAGTTTGAAATCATTAAATATTGGAAATTTATCTATTCCTGTCCCTATTATTCAAGGGGGAATGGGAATTGGTATCTCCTTATCAGGACTAGCATCTGCGGTTGCTAACATGGGAGGTGTGGGTGTAATCTCAACAGTCGGAATCGCACTTATTGATACTCCATATGAAGGAAATTACAGACAAAAGAACATCGATGTTCTCCGCAATGAAATCAGGATTGCCCGTCAAAAAACCTCGGGAATTCTCGGTGTAAATATCATGTCGGTGATTACCAATTTTGCTGATATGGTCCGAACCTCACTGGAAGAAAACATCGACATTATCTTTTCGGGTGCCGGACTCCCTCTCGATTTACCCAAATATTTAAATAAAGGTTTAAAAACAAAGCTTGTACCCATCATTTCATCGGCAAGGGCCGCTTCCATCATCTATAAAAAATGGATGCAAAACTTCAACTATATTCCAGATGCTTTTGTTGTTGAAGGACCAAAAGCAGGGGGGCATCTCGGGTTTAAAGCCGATGAACTAAACGATGAAAATCAAAGATTAGAAAATATATTACACGATGTTCTCGAAGTTGTTAAGGATATTAAAGTAAAACACAACAGAGATATTCCTGTGATTGCTGCCGGCGGGATCTATAATGGTGAGGATATGTATCACATAATGAAAAAGGGAGCTTCGGGTGTGCAATTGGGCACTCGATTTGTTGCTACTGAAGAATGTGATGCTTCAAATGAATTTAAGGAGGCATTTGTTCGCGCTGGAATTGAAGATATTAAAATTATTAAAAGTCCGGTGGGCATGCCGGGAAGAAGCATACACAATGCTTTTTTGGATGAAGCTGCTGAGGGAAAAAGGAAGCCTTTAAAGTGCAAATACAATTGCATTAAATCGTGTAATCCTAAAACAACAAGCTACTGTATTGCCGATGCCTTGTTAAACGCATACCGGGGAAATCTTAAAAATGGTTTCGCTTTCTCCGGATCAAATGCCTGGCAAGTTGATAAAATTTCAAAGGTAAGTACAGTATTCTCTGAACTTCATGATGAATATCAAAAAGCAGAAGAATTGTTTAAAAAAAAGATTCATAAAGGACAATAAAGCATGCACTGAAATGAAAGTAATAAACACAAATCTTAAATAGATATATGGGAAGATCACAAGAAACTTTCAACAAAAAAGAAGTAAGAAACAAAAGAGAAAAAAAGAAAAAAGAAAAAGAAAAAAGGCGTCAGGAACGAAAAGAAACCGAAAAAAGAACCGGATTGGATGATATGATCGCTTATGTGGATGAAAATGGAGTAATTACATCAACACCTCCTGATCCAGATAATAAAGAGGAAATAAAAAAAGAAGAAATTGAGGTAAGTGTACCAAAAAGCCAACCCAATGAAGATGATGATCCTGTTCGGAAAGGTGTTGTAGCCTTTTACAATGATTCTAAAGGGTATGGTTTTATAAGGGATTTGAAAACAAGGGATAGTATTTTCTTTCATATCAACAATACCGAGGAAGATGTTAAAGAAAACAATATAGTTACATTTGAAGTAACCAACGGCCCCAAAGGGCCTACGGCAATAAGGGTTAAACAATCCAAATAGTTTATGTCTGCTTACTAATTTTGCTCTATGAAAGGAGGTAATTCCATTGTTTATTCGCGATGTAAATGAATCCGATTGAAAATATGCAATAGAGTAACCTATCGCTATGATGGCAAAGATGTTATTGCGCAAATTAAATTCGGTTTGTTTGAGCGCAATTTTATGAATTATATAAGCTAAGGATCACAAATAGCCAAACCAAATAAACAATTTGCTTTTTACAGACATTTACAGATATGTGGTACAAAGCAAAAATGATCATCGTATTTCTTGTATCTGGTTGGTACATCGCCGTCGGCCAGGGAGATTTCGTGTACGAAATTCTGGTTAAAAACTCGTCTGGAGGCACAGTGCGCAATCTAAATGTATGGATAGTGCATGGTTCCACCGGAGAAAAAATTCTGAAAAAGACGGGGACTTCCGGCAAGGTAACATTTCATTTCACTCCCGGGTTATGGACCCTGAATCTTCCCGGAATGTTAAAATACAAAGAAATTAATGTAAATGCAGGTTCAAGGGGGCGTGGTAGCATGATCATTACATATGCTCCTGAATTGATAAAACGTGAAAAAGCATTTAGCCAGAAAAGGGCCGTCACACGTTTTGATACAATCGAAGCAACCGGCACGCCTTTTTACGTGTACAAAGATGGCCATTATAATTTGATTGTAAAAGCAGAAACCAAAAACAACCGGCCACTGGCAAATCTTTCGGTATCTCTGGTTAGCCCGGAACTTCAAAAAATATATACCAATGTCACCAATGCAAATGGAGAAGCGTCTTTTCTGGTGCCTGCCAATATTGAATATGGCGTTGATATTGATAACGTTAAGAGTTATAAAATCACCGGAAAAATAGGCGGGATTACCTTGCACAGGGTAAACTTAACTTATGAACCTGTTCAAATATTTAAGATTGTCAGAAACGATTCCATCTGGCAAAAATCCGGTATCGGATTTCAGCCAACAAGTTCGCATGCAGCACTGAGCCTGAAAGTGACAGATGCTTCGGGAGCACCTCTAACCAATGAGGATGTGCATCTAAATCAGATCATTGGCAACCTGGTATATTCCGGCAGAACCAACGAGCACGGGATAGCCCTGTTCCTGCTTCCGAAAGGTGACAAATACATGATTCATTTTGAATACCAGCATGATGTGGATGTCATCGATCTACGCCATAGCAGGGGTTATGTTACATACCAGGGGCAGGTAACCTACCGCCCTGACCGACGTTTAAAATATCCCGAATATTTCATACCTACATCAGAAGAATTATTACTCGAGGAATTTCAAAATTTTATTACAAAACAGTTGCCATCACCAAAGGATTCAGCCGTGGGGCTTCACCTGAACTGGGGTAACTCCTCAGTTACAAACGAATCAAGAGAAGCTATACTGGAGTTGGGAATTGCAGTTACTGAAAAAGATGAATATAAAAATGTCAGCCCGCCAGCTAATCTTGCCTTTGTACTCGACAGAAGCGGATCCATGGCAGGTGATGCGCGGGTGGAGGCTTTAAAAATATCACTTGCCGATTTCTTGAAAGAACTTCGCGATGAAGATAAAATCACCCTCGTTTCATTTAATCAGTATCCATTTATTGAATTTCCACTCGATCACATCAAAGCCATGGGCGATCTTGAGGAAATCATCGAATCCATTCAACCATCGGGCGGAACCAGCATTCACAAAGGACTGGTCAAAGGTTTTGAGCAATTGCTAACAAAGTACGATGCCGAAAAAACGAATCATTTGATTTTACTAACGGATGGTTATGGTGTTACAGAGCCTAAAATTGTTGTGGACACCGCTTTCCACTTCATAAATAAAAAAATTGGATTTTCGGCCATTGGTGTCGGTCAGAATTATAACTATGCGTTGCTATCGTTGCTCACATCCAAGGGAGGAGGTTTACTACGGCATTCAGGCGACCCCGAAAAACTCTACGATGATTTTAATATCCGTTTGAAACAACTCATTTACCCTGTCGCGAAAAACGCGCGTATTGAAATTACATACAATGCGAATGTAGAATATAATCACCTGTTTGGATACGATGTAGATACTGTTCAGGAGAATAAAGTGATCTTTGACATCGGAAACCTGTATGCCGGACAAAACAAAATAGCCATGGCCCAGTTCAGGTTAAACCAGCCCGATTCAACCATTGAAAACAAACCAGTTTCAGTAAAAATTTCATATTTCGATCTGTTAAAAAACGAGCAGGTTTATATTGAAAATAAGACTGCACTCGATTGGCAGAACTACACCGGGGAGCAGGAAATTATTATCGATAACCATTTAAAAAAACTATACGCGGTAGCCATCATGAATCAATCATTGAAAGTTATGTCGGAAGCTTTTGAAAACAATGATATCAAAGAAGCAGCATATCGGCTGGAAAGGGCCCGGGAGCAATTAAGGGCGCTATTCCCAAATGCAATGGATGCCGATTTGGAACGTATATCAGGAAAAATGGCGGGTTACCTAAAAAATCTGGAAAGGTTAGCAAAAAACAAAGGAATAAAATTATAACAAACGGAATATTCTCACCCGGGATTATCTCTTAATAATAAAAATCCAACAAGAAAAACACAGCATAAACAATGCTTGCAATTCCGTTCGAGGTGAAAAAAGCAAGGTTAACTTTACTAAGATCAGAAGGCTTTACAAGCAAATGCTGATACACAAGCATGATTAAAAAAACAACTGCGCCAATCCAGTACCACATCCCCAAATTGGCTGTAACACCGGCAAATAACACCAAAGAACCAGACAATCCGTGCAAGCCAATGGATATAAAAAGAGCCCGTTGTTTTCCAACCAAAACGGGGATCGACTTTAATTCTTCCTTTATATCAAAGTTTTCGTCTTGCAGTGCATAAATGATATCAAACCCTGCTGACCAAGTCAGTACAATACCTGAAAACACAAGTGGTAACCAGTGAAATTCACCTGTAACAGCCAAATATGCACCCAGGGGTGCCAGGGAAAGCCCTAACCCGAGTACAAAATGGCAAAATGATGTAAACCTTTTGGTAAAACTATATCCAAGAATGACTGCAAGGGCTATGGGTGAAAGAAAAAAGGTTAATTTATTTATAAACCATGTTGAAGTTATAAACAAAACCACGTTTAACAAAACAAACGCAAGGGCCGATGATGGTTTGATAATACCTTTGGGAATTTCCCGGATGGCAGTTCGCGAGTTCCTTGCATCAATATCCCGGTCAATGTATCGGTTGAATCCCATCGCTGCGTTCCGGGCAAAAACCATGCACATTATGACAAGTGCAAACGTAAACCAGTCAAAATGATGGTCGGTAGTATTAACAGCAAGAAAATATCCCATAATAGCAAAGGGCATGGCAAATACAGTGTGAGCAAATTTTACCAGCGACAGGTAATTCTTTATCTTCCTTCGGTTATCTCCGTTCATTCCCTGTTACAGATCAAGTTTCTTTTGGTAATTTTTATAATTCTATACGTCCCATTGTTTATCGGATTTTTGCATTCAACTCTTTTTCAAAGGCTGTTTGCAGTCTATCCATGGTTTTATCAATTTGTTTATCAGTCAGCGTTTTATTAACATCCTGGAGAATAAAACTGACCCCATATGATTTTTTACCTTCTTCAATGTTTTTACCTTTGTAAACATCGAATAATTGAACATCCTGCAAAAGCTTCCTTTCTGTTTTAAAAGCAATCTCACGGATTTGTTCAAATCCAATGGTTTCACTAATCAACAGTGCAAAATCCCTTTTTACCTCAGGAAATTTTGGGAGTTCAGTAAACCTAATTTCCTGTCGAGCAACGAGTTTCATTACCTCACCCCATTTCAAATCAGCAAAGTAAACTTCCTGTTCAATACCGTGCTTTTCCACAAGTTTTGGCAAAACCTCACCAACCTGGGCTATCATTGTTTTTCCCGAGAAATAGGTTAATCCATAAGCAAATAATTCGTTATCCGATTCCTCAATGTGGTTCATATGATGATGGATCCCTAACCGCTTCAGGATAGCTTCAAGATAACCTTTTATAGTAAAAAAACTGACATTTTCTTCCTGATTACTCCAGGTTAAAGGTCGCTTTTTTCCGGTTAACCATAATCCAACATGCTCTTCTTCATGATAACGCAGTAAAGGATTTTCCCGCGCATTGTTATTCTGATTCAGTTGATAGCAGCTTCCAAACTCGTAGAGAAACAAATCAGCGTGCTGCCGATTAGCATTGTAAAGAATTGATTCCAGCCCCCCGAAAAGTAACGTTTGCCGCAAACCATTCAATTCCTGACTTAAAGGATTTATAATTTCAATCGTCTGTTCTTCTGGTAAGCTTTGTAAACCTTCGTAATAGGATTTCCTGGTAAGGGAATTGGACATTATTTCCGTAAATCCATTGCTGGAAAGATAGTCGGACACAAGGTTAACGTGTTTCTCTTTGTCAGGCTTGGATTTGTACGAGATAGACGAACGCAGTTGGCCGGATATTTCCACATTGTTATATCCATAAATTCTTAATATCTCCTCAATCACATCGGCTTCACGTCGCACATCCACACGATATGCCGGTATTTCGATATATATTTTTCCCTCCGATTCTTCTATAATTTTTATTTCGAGCGAAGTAAGTATTTTTTTTATTAAAGGACGTTCAAGCCGCTTACCGATAAGTCGATCAACATTACTCAAAAGGATCTCAATCTTAAAGTTTTCAATGTGCTTTGGATACACATCGTTTACATCTGAAGCAATGGTGCCCTCTCCAAGCTCTTTCATTAGCATCGCAGCCCGTTTCATTGCATAAATGGTATTGTGAGGATCTACACCTCGTTCAAAACGAAACGAAGCATCCGTGTTGATACCATGTCGCTTTGCGGTGCGCCGGATTGAAACAGGATCAAAATAAGCACTTTCAATAAATACATTGGTGGTTTGATCGGTTACACCGGAATTCATTCCACCAAAAACCCCTCCAATGGCTACCGGCCCGGAGATATCACATATCATCAGATCCTCCGAAGACAATGACCTTTCAATACCATCGAGCGTTTTAAACTTAGTGCCTTCGGGAAGTTTTTTAACAATAATTTTTTTTCCCTCCAGTTTGTCTGCATCAAATGCATGCAAAGGTTGCCCGGTTTCATGAAGAATATAATTGGTTATATCTACAATGTTATTTATCGGATTTAATCCAATGGCTTTGAGCTTGTTTTGCAACCACTGCGGAGATGGTTTTATTTTTATATTGATTACGGATACTCCGGCATACCTCGGACAGGCTTCCGGATCTTCAATAACAATATCAATCGGAAATTCATTGGTATCCGACTGAAACCCGTCAACAGAAGGTTTCTTGTATGTTGTTTCTTTTTGCTGATTTAAAAATGCAGCCAGATCCCTTGCTGCACCAATATGGGATGCACCATCAATGCGATTCGGAGTTAAACCAATTTCAAAAACAACATCTTCAATAACCTGAAAATACTCTGAAACAGGTTTCCCAATCTCAATACCTGGATCGAGAACCATGATTCCATCATGATTGTCACTTAAACCAATTTCATCCTCTGCACATATCATTCCTTCGGAGCTTTCTCCCCTGATTTTGGCTTTTTTAATTTGAAAACTTCCTTTGCTACTGTGCAATGTGGTGCCAACAGGGGCTACTACTACCTTTTGTCCTTTGGAAACATTGGGTGCACCACAAACAATGCGAAGGGGATCTCCACGTCCAACATCAACAGTTGTAACACTTAGTTTATCAGCATTTGGGTGTTTATCGCAGGTAACTACCTCTCCCACTACCAAATCTTTTAGTCCACCTTTTACTGATTGAAAATGTGTTACTCCTTCCACTTCAAGTCCAATATCCGTTAAAATTCCGGAAACCTCCTCCGGGGATATGTTTAAATCAATATAATCCTTTAACCAGTTGTAGGAAATCTTCATATTGCTATGGATTTAATTTTAGGCCACAAAAGTAAAAAAATTTTAGCGAGTAGCATTCAAGGATTACCGGTTAATCCAATTTCGGAAATTACATAAGAGATCGGTTATTTTTCACAATTTCAGGATACCGAGGGCAATTTGCTTTCATTTCATTCGATGAGTTAAGCTTTTTGTGTTTAAAAATTTTGTGACATTCCCCAAAATTTGGCACTCATCTCAATCATGGTAGTACTTGCTCCGCTGAAGCTATGCGAAAGCGCAGTGTGCCTCAGCCGGCCAACGGGAGCTCGCGAACACAAAACAGTAATTAAACATGTGAGCAATAATTATCTCAGACAACCTGTCTGACAACTGGCGGATAGCCTACTCCGGTTTATCGTAGGTCTGTTTCATTTACATTCGCACCCGGAGGCAATGGTCATGCATGTTTGCAGGAATCCGGGAAGTGTACCATCGTAATTTTAGTACAGGACGGCATCCCCGCTGATGAAACACCCACAACCTGTCCCGCCAAAGTTAGGAGGAAGCATGATTATTAGGATAAATAGAACGCAGATAACAAATATCAAACGGATTTACGCGGATTTTTCTATCAGCAATTATCTGTAAAATCAGCGTCATCAGCGTTCTAATATTAATGGTGGTAAATTATAAACAGAAAAAAATAAACTGGAGATTTTTACGGGATGTTCTGCCGGATAGACATTTTGGCGTGCAATTGTAATGGCATGGCTTATATCTTGGAAACACAACAATTTCTCTACCGTGGGTGAGAATCGCTAAATCTGGATTGAAGTAATCTCCATTCTGAATTTTTAAAAGGTAACTTTATTTTTTTATGCGAGGATCAAAAAAGAAAGGTTCAATATCCACAATTTTTATGTACTCAAATTCATTGTGCCCGGGATTTAACAAGATATTGTACTCATTTTTTATAATGGCTGATGGAACCAAAAGGGCCACCGATGATTTATGAATTGCCCAACCATCCCCATAGCTCCTGCAAATTGAATATGCGTGCCCTGATGCTTCATTCCACTGTGGGGGCAAATCAGATAGAGAAACTATCTCGAATTTCAACTTATCTGGCAGATAAATTACCGTTGATTTGTAGCGTTCATTAAACTCTGTTTGTTTGCGGTGGACTATGTTCTCCAGACAAGCCAGGGAGCGACTGGTAGCTGCATAAATTATGCCAATACCTGGTGAATTCCACCGTGCTCCATACGGTGACGCAACAAGGCTGTTCGCCCATCTTTCATGAGTTATTCTGAATAACTCCATTTTCTAAGCTGTTGCTCCAAACTCAATGCGTTTCAATTCCTCAAACAGCATATCAATTCCGGTGGAAGTATTTAAATACGCAATCGGGCGTTTATTGCTCATCAATGAATGCTTTTCCGATAGCCAGGTATTAAATTCCTTATTTGAGCCGAAAAGCTCATTACCCAAATCATACAATTCAATTATTTTAATGGCCTGCTCCGACAGCAACGCAGGAATTTTACGCGGTTCATTTTTATATCGACTAAATGTTTTAGGGGTAACCTCAAAAATTTCATTGGCAAGGTATTTTATAGATAACCCCGATACTCTGACCAGTTTATTAAAAAGATTTTTTGATGTTGATGTAGCATGAACAAGATCAAGAATGTCATATTTTTCTTTTGGTATTTGATGCATGAATCTTGTATTTTTTTGAATCACAGGTTTGTAATGCATAATTGATTCTTCAACAGTATTTACCGGAACGGTATCTTCTGTTTGATATGGAAAGTACGCGAACGTTCCTGCATTTTCGATGGTAATATTTTGTTGCGCAACCAGTTTTGTGAAGGATGTAATGACAGACTCAATATCATCCTCAGATACGACAGAAAGCGAATTTTCTTTGATTTTCCTGATCAATTGATGTAATGTCATGAACGTAAGTTTACTTAGACAATACTACAAATTTACTCTTTTTTTATAAATTTTAAAAATTTTTTCCAATTTTCATGTTATTTTTCATATGATTTATAAATGTGCGACTTTACATTTGTAAAAAAAGCATTGCAACCATGATCAATAACGAGCTGATTTATCCAAAAAGCATTGCCGTTATCGGGGCATCCAATGATCCTACGAAACCGGGAGGAAAATTATTAAAAAACCTTTTGGAAGGTAGTTTTAAAGGTGAAATATATCCGGTAAATCCAAAGGAAGAATCCGTGCAAGGTGTTTTCTGTTACAAAAAAATTGAGGAACTTCCTGAAACCAATCTTGCATTTCTTGCTGTACCTGCAAAATTATGTTATGCCATCATGCAAGAAATGATCGAAAACACAAAAACCAAGGCATTTGTAATTATTTCTGCCGGATTTAGTGAAGAAAGCAAGGAAGGAGCAAATCTTGAATCCGAAATAAATGATTTGGCGACAAAAAACGGATGTGCACTTATCGGCCCCAATTGCATCGGATTATTAACACAACAATACAATGGAGTATTTACCAGTCCCATTCCACGGCTTGAGCCTGAAGGTTGTGACCTTATTTCCGGATCAGGGGCAACATCTGTATTTATTATGGAATCAGGCATTCCAAAAGGCTTAACCTTTCATAGCATGTTTTCTGTAGGAAACAGTGCTCAAATCGGTGTTGAAGAAGTTTTAAAATACATGGATGAGAACTTTGATCCTGAGCATAGCTCCAGGGTAAAATTACTGTATATTGAAAGCATCAGCGATCCTGATAAACTTTTAAAGCATTCCACGTCCCTTATCAAAAAAGGTTGTAAGATTGCAGCTATCAAAGCAGGTAGCTCGGCAGCCGGAAGTCGGGCAGCATCATCACATACCGGAGCCATGATGTCTTCAGATGCTGCAGTAGAAGCACTTTTCAGAAAAGCAGGTATCATTCGTTGTTTTGGCAGGGAAGAACTCACTACAGTTGCATCAGTGTTAATGCACAAGGAGTTAAAAGGTAAAAATATTGCAATCATTACACATGCAGGCGGACCAGCGGTAATGTTAACCGATGCACTGGCTGAAGGAGGAATGGAAATCCCAAAAATTGAAGGTCCCGAAAGCAAGAAACTCTTAAACAAACTTCATCATGGAGCATCTGTTTCAAATCCCATCGACTTGCTGGCTACCGGAAACGCGGAACAATTGGAACATGTTATCGAGTTTTGTGATAAAAAATTCAATCATATTGATGCCATGATGGTCATTTTTGGTAGCCCGGGTTTATCAAGAGTTTATGATGCCTATGAGGTTCTTCACAATAAAATGCTAACCTGCTCCAAACCAATATTTCCGGTATTACCCTCGATCATAACCGCAAAACCGGAAGTTGAGTTCTTCATTTCAAAAGGTCACAGCAATTTTCCTGACGAAGTTCAACTGGGCAATGCACTTTCAAAGGTTTTTAACACCCCGCCCCCCGCCGATGATGAAATCTTCATGGAAGGCGTAAACATTGATACTGCCAGGAGTATTATTGATAAATCAAAAAACGGTTATGTACCTCCAAATGTTGTACAAAAAATTCTGGAATCAGCATCACTCCCAATCGTAAAAGAAGGGGTAGCCCGAAGCAAATCCAAACTAATTGAAATTGCCAACAGGTTCGGTTATCCCATTGTTTTAAAAGTAATTGGGCCGGTTCATAAGTCTGATGTTGATGGCGTTGTTCTGAATATAAAAACAGAAAAACACGCCATTGCCGAGTACCTGCGGCTAAAACGCGTTAAAGGAGCAAGCGGAATTCTTGTGCAACCCATGTTAAAGGGCACCGAATTATTTGTTGGAGCAACATACGAACCAACCTTTGGGCATGTCATTTTATGTGGCCTGGGCGGCACATTTGTAGAAGTTATCAAGGATATAACCTCAGGCCTGGCTCCTCTTACATTTCGGGAGGCCCATTCGATGATTCGCTCATTAAAATCCTATGAAATTTTCAAAGGCGTTCGAGGACAAAAACCAATCAGCGAGGATGCATTCGCCACACTCATAGTAAGGCTTTCAACATTGTTAAGACATGCTGTGGAAATAAGAGAAATTGATCTAAACCCTGTATTGGCAGTCGGAGATGAACTAACAATTGTTGATGCCAGAATTAGATTAGAAAAATAGCATTTTATCGATGTTATGTAACTGTTTATAAAAAATTATTGCAGGTTTAACATAAGTTTTCATTTAGTGTTGGTTACATGTTATACTTTTACATGTACAATAAATTGTGAAGTAGGAATTTTATGGGTGTTGTAATATTTCATTATCATCTCAATCCGGGCGGTGTAACCCGAATCATCGAATCACAAATCAGCAGCCTGAAAATTGTTGATCCCAAAGTAAGCATCAGGATATTATGTGGACATTGCCCTGATATTGAAAAATATAAAAAACTGGGCGCTTCCGTAATTATTGATGATAACCTGAATTACCTTGATGACAATTTGTCAAAAGTAGAACTTGACAAAAAACTCGAATATATTCTACACTTTTTTAAGACGCATGTAGCACCTACGGATATTCTTCACATGCACAATTTAAATCTGGGTAAAAACCCACTCATTACACTGTCCGGGTATAAACTTTCCTCCGAAGGATATAAAATTGTAAACCATGTCCATGATTTTGCGGAAGATCGACCTGCCAACTGGAAATTCCTGCAAACCGTCATCGAAAATAAATACCAGGAAAATTTAACATCAGTACTCTATCCCAATATCAGAAATTATCATTTTGCAACACTTACATTGTTTGATTTACATCGATTGCAAGATTACGATATAAATTGTAAACGCGAACATTTACTCCCTAATCCGGTAAATCTGGGACCTGTTCGAAGTGATATATCCAAAACAAATGCACGAAAGGAGATAATAAAGCAACTGACACTTCAAAACGAAAAAAAGATCATTACATATCCTGTCAGGGTCATTCAGAGAAAAAACATTGGAGAGTTTATTTTATTATCACAACTTTTTGCCGATGACGCGCACTGGTTGGTAACGCAACCACCAAAAAACCCAAAAGAAATTGTCAAATACAACGATTGGAAAGATTTTTGCAAAGAGAACCAAATTAATATATTTTTTGAAGTTGGTGTTTCCATGGATTTTGAAACATTACTGGCAGGTTCAGATGCCTGTGTTACAACAAGTATCCGCGAAGGATTCGGTATGGTTTATCTTGAGCCATGGTTATGCGGTACACCTGTGATAGGAAGAGAACTGGATCATGTCATTAACGAGTTTAAAATGCAAGGATTAACATTTCCATTTCTTTACAATGCACTTTATGTTAATTATAATGGCCAGATCTCTGATTTTAAAGATCTCAAAGTTGAAGAACAAAAAAAATCCATTCAATGGACAAAAAATCAAAATTACAGGGATGAAATTTTTTCACTAAATCCGAATCTGAAAAATTTTTTAAACGTAATCTCGGATGAAATAATTTCAAACAACAAAAAAATTATACACAAATATTATTCGCTTGAAAAATTTGGAGAAAGACTCTATGGAATTTATCAAAAATTTTCTGGTTAAGTCAGAAGCATTGCAACCTTTACCTACAAGCTTAGAACCACGATTTCAAAAAAATGAAAAAATTAAAGCTTGTATTTTCGATATCTATGGAACATTATTAATCTCATCATCCGGAGATATCGACCAGGCAGAAATCACTACCAAAAACCTCCGGCAGGCACTGCATGTTTCCGGAATTGAACTTCTTGAATACAATGGTAACAGGAACGAAGAAGTACTCAACTTTATACTACAGGAATTCCAGGAAACCATAAAACGAATTCATAAATCCCGATTTGAAGAACAAATAAAATATCCCGAAATTGATATCATCGAAGTCTGGAAAGAGGTAATTGATATTTCAGTTCGCAACCGGTGGCTCCGATTAAACGGCAATAGCAATTTGAAAAGCCTCACCTTTGTGTTTGAACTTTTAAGTAACCGTGTTTTTCCCATGCCGGGAATGAAAAATGTAATATCCGAATTGCACAATAAAAATGTTGTGTTGGGTATTGTTTCAAATGCACAGTTCTATACCCCGATACTCATGAATTTTTACCTCGAAAATGAATTTGAAGAAAAAGAAATTATAAAATACTTTGATCCGGAATTAACCGTATATTCATATAAAAGTCAAATTGCAAAACCGGATACAAGTTTGTTTGAGCGCCTTGTGCCCGTTTTGGCCGATAAACACAGCATTCAGCCGGACGAAGTCTTATTCATTGGCAACGACATGTATAAAGATGTATATCCGGCAAATAGCACAGGCTTTCAAACTGCGCTTTTTGCCGGTGATTTGCGTTCATTAAGGTTGAGAGAAGACAAACAGGAAGTCAATGGTTTACAACCAAATTACATCGTAACAGAGCTTGAACAATTACTCAAAATTGTTTAAAAATTGAACCATTCTCCGATTTAATTATTTAAAATACTTATAAACTTTAATTGTTAAGTATATGAACATTTCTCACCTTAATGTTGGTATTATCCATTCACTTATTGGAAAGAACGATGGTGTTTCCATTGTCATTGATCAAACTGTAAACGCCATGGTCAAGGATATGGGCATAAACCTTGGAAATATTTTTTTCCTGGCAGCACACACATCTCCTCGGTTTAATGCTGAAACAGATGAAATTTTATGGCATAAAAACTATATTCACAAAAAAATTATACAGCATTTTACTACTGAACCACCGGTAGAGCTTGATAATGAAATTCATGAGCATGCTTTATATGCCAAATCCGTGATCAAAAACTTTGTTGATAAAAACAATATTGATCTTCTCATTGCCCATAACACTTCCCACCCTTACAATTTTATTACTGCTGTTGGACTGGGCTACTACCTCGAAGAACTTCACAGCAATGGTATTATTTGGCCAAATGTTCTGGTTTGGTGGCACGATTCTTATTTTGAACGTGACAGATTTAAGAACCCCAATGCTGTCATAGAAAAATATTTGAAATACCTTCCCGGAACCGAAATTGATGGCGTAGCTTTCATAAACAACGATCAACCGGAACTCGCGAAGAAATACTTTGAACGTTTCAACATGAAAAATCTCGACCGTTTCTTCAATGAACGCTCCATTGTCGTGCCCAATACCAGCGATATTCCGTGGAAATGGCAGGAACAACCCTGGGAAGATGAAAAAACCATTCACCCACCCCAGGACCACTACAACGACTCGATATTTCATGATATAGGTTTGGAATGCGAATTGGACAAACGCGGTTTTACCATGGATGATACCATTTTTTTACTTCAGCATACCCGTGTCGTCCCAAGAAAGAAAATCGAAGTAGCCATCGATTTTGCATTTGAACTCGAAAAAAAGTATGCCGCTGATGGACATAAAAAGTGTATCGCCATTATTGTAAGTGGTCACTCCGGAGACGAAATGGAAGAATATAAAAAATCCCTTCTCCAATACCATGAAACCCGTTCCAATGTTGATCCGGATTCCAACGTGGTTATTGTATTCGGTGAAAACCGCATCTTATCACACAGGGATATCATAGTTGATAAAAAGTACTATAAATTCGCGGAAGTTCCATCCCTGATTGCTGCTAAGGGTGGTTTGGGAACCTATTTCAGTGAGGTCGAAGGATTTGGAAATAATCTTCTGGAAATGATATCCTTAGGGCTTCCGGTTCTCATTAACCGATATGAGGTGTTCAAAACGGATATTGAACAATATGGTTTTAAACTGCCTTACATTGATGAAGTAATTTTGACACCCGATCTCGTTGACCAGGGATACAAATTACTTACGGATATCAAATTCCGGAATCAGGTTGTAAAACACAACCTTGAGGTGTTACGTAACAAACTGGACCACAAAATAATTGCCGATAAACTCCAACCTTTAATCATGAATATGTTTATGAGAACCATCAACTAATTTATTTTTTTTGCTAAATTTATCCCATGGGTTAACTTTAAAAAAAATTATGAGTCATGGGGGATTTTCATCAGAATGGTTTAGTTACAACCTTACATAATTTACGCAATAGATCTGTTGAAGATCTCGAAGCAAAATTACTCGAATTTTCAAAGATAAGGCCAATGAGCCTTATTTTACCTTGTCTTTATTCGGAGCTTGATGGCCCGGCATTACCAAAAATAATTGACGAACTGGAAAAAGTACCTTATCTGAGTGAAATTATCATCGGTTTGGACAGGGCCAACGAAGATGAATTTGCCAGGGCCAAAAAATATTTTTCACGTTTGCCTCAGCATCACCGGATTTTATGGAACGATGGACCCAGACTAAAGGCGCTCGATAAATTATTGGTCGACAAAAGAATAGCTCCCAAAGAAATGGGTAAAGGCCGTAATGCATGGTTTTGTTTTGGGTATTTTCTGGCATCAGGAATGTCTGAAGCTGTTGCACTTCATGATTGTGATATTGTGACTTACAGCCGAAACATGCTGGCCCGGTTAATGTACCCTGTTGTTGACCCAAATTTCAACTACAAATTCTGCAAAGGTTTTTATTATCGTGCAGATGACATAAAACTAAACGGACGCGTGGCTCGATTACTCGTAACACCTTTGCTTCGAACCTTAAAGAAATTTTTCGGAAACGACCCATTCCTTGAATACCTTGATAGTTTCAGGTATCCATTGGCTGGAGAGTTCTCAATGCGTGCCGATGTAACTAAAACCATGCGTATTCCATCCGACTGGGGGCTGGAAATCGGAATTCTGTCTGAGGTACACAGAAACAATTCCATTAACAGGATATGCCAGGTAGATATTGCTGACCGTTACGACCACAAGCATCAACCGCTTTCCGAAACAAACCCGGAAACTGGCTTGTCGCGCATGAGCTTTGAAATATCAAAAGCAATTTTTGGAAAAATGGCATCTACCGGAACTGTCTTTTCGCAAGGAACATTTCGTTCTTTGAAGGCAACCTACTACAGAATAGCACTTGATTTTGTGGAACAATACCATTCGGATGCGGTTATTAATGGGCTTACCCTTGACAGGCACCTGGAAGAGGAAATCGTGGATTTATTCGCTCAAAATGTTTACCGTGCAGGTGAACAATTCCTCGAAAAACCGATGCAAACTGCATTTATACCAAGCTGGAAAAGAGTAGCCAGCGCCATTCCTGATTTTCCCCAGTTATTATATGATGCTGCGGAACAGGACTACTTTGAAGTAGGATCCTCTAAATATGTGCCAATGTTTGAAGAAACAAACGGTGTAAATGTAGAATAAACCATTACAAAATATACATGTTATTAACAATAGTCAGGGTAAATCCCTGACTATTGTTGTTTAAAACCCTTGATTTACCATGAAACTGAAAAATCGCCTGAAAGAACACCTGCAATTCATTTACAAAGAAGATTATTCGGATGAGTTATTAATTAAAATCCATGATTTAATTAGATCCCATAAAAGAAAAAATACTGATAAAAAAGAAAAATGGAATGAATCGGACATCGTTCTGATTACTTATGGCGACAGTATAACCAATCAAAAGGATAAGCCACTTGCCGTGCTACAACGCTTTTTAAAACAAAAACTATCCAATACAATAAGCACAGTTCATATCCTGCCTTTTTTCCCGTATAGTTCAGACGATGGTTTTTCCGTAATCGACTATAAAGAAGTTAATCCCGAATTAGGAAGTTGGTTTGATATTGAGAATCTTGAAAAAGATTTCTACCTGATGTTTGACCTTGTTATCAATCACATATCTCGTCAAAGCAAATGGTTTCAGGGATATCTTAAGGGTGAAAATCAATACCTGGATTTTTTTATTGAAGTTGATCCCCAAACAGACCTATCAGAAGTGATAAGACCCAGAAGTCTACCTCTTTTAACCAAAGTAATCACTTCCGCTGGTGAAAAGCATGTTTGGACAACATTCAGCGATGATCAAATCGATCTAAACTTCTCAAACCCGGAAGTACTCGTGGAAATGCTTAAAGTGCTGTTGGTTTATATTGAAAAAGGCACGAAAATTCTCAGACTCGATGCCATTGCTTTTCTCTGGAAAAAAATTGGCACATCCTGCCTGCATCTCCCAAAAACACACCAGGTAGTTAAACTCATCAGAGACGTCATGGAATACCTTGATCCCACATCGATTGTATTAACTGAGACAAATGTGCCCAATAAAGAAAATCTCAGCTATTTTGGTAATGGTGATGAAGCTCACATGGTTTATCAGTTCAGCCTCCCTCCTCTTCTGTTGTATACGTTGTATGCCGGGGATTCAAAATATCTGAACCAATGGGCAGTAAAAATTCCCGAATTGCCTGAAAACAATACATTTTTCAATTTCACAGCCTCACATGATGGCATAGGCGTCCGCCCCCTCGAAGGTCTGCTCCCGGATAAAGAAAAAGAACTTTTGTTTTCACAAATGGTCAAAAACGGTGGACAAATTAGTACCAAAACAAACCCCGATGGTTCTGAAAGTCCATATGAATTAAATATTACATATTTTGACGCTTTAAAAGAGACCAAGTTCGGTCCGGATGGTTTACAGGAAAAACGATTTATATGCTCGCAAATCGTCATGGCAGCTTTGCAAGGTGTTCCTGCGTTTTATATTCACAGCTTAACTGCAACTCAGAATTACATCGAAGGGGTTCGGAAAACCGGCAGGGCAAGAACAATCAACCGAAAGAAATGGAACGAAAATGAATTATTAGCAGAACTATCGGGCAATACAAAAACCGCAAGAGTGTTTAATGAACTTATTTCTATTCTAAAAATCAGAAAAAATGAACCGGCATTTCACCCGAGTGCCTGGCAGGAGATTATCGATTTTAACAATAGTGTTTTTCTTATTCGCAGAACAAGTAGATACAATTATTCACAGGTGCTGTCTGTTTCGAATATAACCAGAACAAAAGTAGACATTGACCTTTCAGAACTTTTGGAAACTCATGAATACATCGATGTAATTACTGGAAAAAAACTTCCTTATAATTTAGCACCTTCCTTACTACCATACCAAACAATGTGGGTAAAAAACATATAATTTAATATGAATCAATTAATTATAAGAAAAAGAAAAAAGCATATGAACATACTAATAGCCCCTGATTCTTTTAAAGATTCGCTTTCAGCAATGGAGGTGTGCAATAACATTGAAAAAGGCATCATCCGTGTATTTCCCCAGGCCAAAATAAAAAAGATCCCACTTGCTGATGGAGGTGAAGGCACTGTTGATGCACTTGTCCAGGCTACCAATGGTAAAAAAATACAGGCAACGGTGCATGATCCTTTGTTTCGTAAAATTACAGCAACATATGGCATACTGGGTGATGAAAAGACTGCTGTAATAGAAATGGCTGCTGCATCGGGCATTGAATTGTTAAATGAAATGGAACGAAATCCCTGGATTACTTCAACCCTTGGAACCGGAGAACTAATGAAAGATGCCCTGGATAAAGGATGCCGGAAATTCATTGTTGGTATTGGAGGCAGTGCAACAAATGACGGCGGAACCGGAATGGCAGTTGCCTTAGGCGCCCGATTTATTGATACTTCCGGAAATGAAATGGCAGGTACAGGTGAAAACTTAGGTAAAATAAATAAAATTGATTTAAACAATCTTGACTCCCGTATCAATGAATGTTCAATATCGGTGGCCTGCGATGTAACAAATCCGCTTTACGGACAACAGGGTGCCGCCTGTGTTTACAGCCCGCAAAAGGGTGCTGATACAAAAATGGTAAAAAAACTGGATGAGAACCTGCAGCATTTCGGTCAGTTAATCGAGAAACAACTACGAAAAAAAGTATCTTTGATGCCGGGAGCAGGAGCTGCCGGGGGGCTTGGGGCCGGATTACATGCCTTTCTGAATGCTACACTCGAACCCGGATTTAAAATCATAAAAAATACCCTAAACCTTGATGATATCATGCCATGGGCAGATGTGATTATTACCGGAGAAGGAAAAATTGATAATCAAACCAGATTCGGAAAAACACCGCATGGGGTTGCGATGGTTGCAAAACAAAAGAAAATTCCGGTTATTGCCCTTGCAGGAACTTTAGGAGATGGCTACGAAGAACTCTACAAGCATCACTTTCATGCAATCTTTTCAATCCTTGACAAACCAATGCAGCTTAACGAAGCATTAGAAAATGCACCTAAACTTTTAGAACAAACTACAGAAACCATTATGAGAATGTTTAATCTCACAATTACAGGCAAGAAAAAACCCTGACAATGTCAGGATTTTTACAATTAACCCAGATAGGACTTTAATAATTTACTTCTTGTGGTATGTCTCAACCTCCGAATAGCCTTTTCTTTAATCTGGCGTACCCTTTCCCTGGTTAAGCCAAATTTAACTCCAATTTCTTCAAGTGTCAACTCTTGAACACCAATACCGAAAAAGAATTTCAAAATATCACGCTCCCTGTCAGTAAGAGTTGCAAGTGCCCGGCCTACTTCTTTTGATAATGATTCATTTATCAATTCCTTGTCAGCATTTGGTGAGTCGTTGTTTGATATAACATCGAGCAATGTATTATCTTCACCATCGGTGAATGGAGCATCCATGGAAATATGTCTTCCGGATACTTTTAAAGTATCGGTCACTTTTTCCTTTGGCAATTCAAGGGTTTCAGCAAGCTCATCGGTTGTTGGTGATCGTTCGAATTCCTGCTCAAATTTGTTATATGCTTTGTTAATTTTATTTAGCGAACCCACCTGGTTCAAAGGTAATCTAACAATTCTGGATTGTTCAGCGAGAGCTTGCAAAACAGACTGGCGAATCCACCAAACAGCATAAGAAATGAATTTAAACCCCCGGGTTTCGTCAAATTTTTCAGCAGCTTTAATCAACCCAAGATTTCCTTCATTTATTAAATCCGGCAGGCTTAAACCCTGATTCTGATATTGTTTCGCAACCGAAACAACAAATCTGAGGTTTGCCCTTGTAAGCTTTTCCAGGGCAATCTTATCGCCCTTTCTGATTCGTTGTGCCAACTCAACTTCTTCATCTACAGTAATAAGCTCTTCTTTGCCAATTTCCTGTAAATATTTGTCAAGGGAAGCACTTTCACGATTGGTAATTGATTTTGTAATCTTCAGCTGTCTCATTATCTAACTTGTCCTTTCTAAAAATTTTTGCGAATTTATACTATTAAACATTTAAATTCAATCTAAATATGCCGGACAGCCGATAACTGAAAGAACAAAAGCCTGCAGATTCTGCAGGCTTTTTCCATTTTGTTTTAACGGATCTGCAGAACCAGTGTCCTACTTGGCAAAAGCATAATATGCAACTGTTCCGTTGGGATATATTCCTTCAATATAAACCCCACCATCTGAAGAGTTAATGATTTGTTTTATATCGGTAACCGAGCGAACGGGCTGATTATTAATTTTAAGAATAATAAACCCTTCCTGGATACCTTCAGATTTTAGCTTACCAGCTTCAATCTTTGAAATTTTAACTCCATGGTCAATTCCAAACTTTTGCTTTTCAGATGAACTTATTTCTTCAAACTTAGCGCCCAGAGCGCTGCTAACGGCATCGGCTCTCACAATATTTGTGTTCCCTTGCATATTACGCAGAACCACATCAATTTGTTTCTTTTTATTTTTACGTAAGAGTGTAACGGTAACCTTTTCCTTGGGTCTATATCTGCTGATTTGCTCCTGCAATTCGGCAACTGAATTAACCTGAACACCATTGACCGAGGTGATAACATCTCCCACCTGAATACCTGCTTCTTTGGCTGCTCCGTCATCCCGAAGGCCATTAATGTAAACACCTTGTATTTCTTTAATATCTATTTCATCAGCAAGCTCAGAGTTAACATCTTCAATGGTTACTCCTAAAATTGCTCTTTGCACCTGTCCAAATTCTTTAATATCCTCGTATACCTTTTTTACTATGCTAACAGGAACCGCAAAGGAGTTACCTGCATAACCACCTGAAGGTGATATTATTGCTGTATTTATCCCTACCAGTTGACCTTTCAAATTAACCAGCGCTCCTCCACTGTTTCCTCGATTTAGAGCCGCATCAGTCTGGATAAAGGATTCTACCCTGAAATCATCTCTTATAATTCCCAGGCTTCTTCCCTTAGCACTAATAATACCCGCTGTTACTGTTGATGTTAAGTTGTAAGGATTTCCAACAGCCAAAACCCATTCTCCGAGACGAAGAATATCTGAATTACCAAATGCAATTGATGGTAAACTTTCTGACTTTACTTTTATAACCGCCAAATCCGTGCTTGGATCCGCTCCAACCAATTCAGCCTCAAATTCCCTGTTATCATTGAGTGTGACAAAAATTTTGTTCGAATTGTCAATAACGTGGTTATTTGTTACTATGTATCCGTCATCGGAAACAATTACTCCACTCCCAAAACCTACAACCGGCTCAGGATCTGATCGATACCTGTCTCCATAAAAAAATTCATATAATGGATTACGATAGTTGTTATCCCGAGTCGACTGGGTTTTCACATGAACCACTGCATGTACGGTGCTTTCAGCGGCATAAGTAAAATCCATGGACTCCGGATCGTAGTTTTCAGGTAAATTGGCAAATGCAATGGGTTGCTCTGTTTTGGCTGTTATAACTTTTGGTTTGTTATCAACAAGCAACGAATAAGCAAACAAAGCAATTAATCCACCCAAGACTGCCAGCATTAATGATCCTAAAATTTTTTTTGTTTTCATGGTATTCTATTTTATAATAATACTTTAAATTATTAAACAACAATTTTATTCTCTTGTTCTTGTTTTTATATGCATCGTAAATTCTTTCATTTATATTTTATTAAATGTTGTATTCCGATTGCATGAATTATACTTTTGTAAATTCATAACATTTGTTATCAAGAACAACACCAAAAAAATGCTTTTTGATGGCAAGTATGCTTGTTTTAACAATTTTTAACTCGTTAGATGAATATACAATTTTCAAAATATCAGGGTACCGGAAACGACTTTATCGTTATCGATGACAGGAAAAAAAAGTTCCCGAAAAATGAATCCGATCTGGTTATGTTTCTTTGTGACAGAAGATTCGGCATTGGTGGAGATGGATTAATGTTGCTTCAGGAATCCGATACATTTGATTTTAAAATGGTTTACTTCAACTCCGATGGAAAGGAAAGCACTATGTGCGGAAATGGTGGCAGGTGCATTGCCGCATTTGCAAAAAAATCAGGAATATTTCACGATAAATGTGCCTTTGAAGCTATTGATGGAGAACACCAGGTTACCATTGAAACCGATGAGCAGGTTAATTTGAAAATGACTGATGTTAAAAAAATAGAAACCGACAATGCTAATTATTTTTTGGATACAGGATCTCCTCATTATGTAGTTCCTGTTGATTCGCTCGATAATTATGATGTAATTAGCGAAGGAAGAAAAATCCGATACAATGCAAGATTTAAAGCTTTAGGAACCAATGTAAATTTTTATCAACAAAAAGGAAACGGTTTGGTCTCAGTGCGGACATACGAACGAGGGGTCGAGAATGAAACGTATTCCTGCGGAACTGGCGCAGTGGCCTCTGCCATAAGTGCAGCGCTGGTAAATACTACTGACAATTCTTCAGTAGATATTCAAACCAAAGGTGGAAACTTACAGGTAAAGTTTACCAGAAATGTTGACAATACATTCTCCAATATTTGGCTAAAAGGCCCCGCAACCTTTGTTTTTAGCGGACAAATTGAAGTTTAATTCTAATACAATTAATTTATATGAATTCGTATAAAAAAGAACTCTGGTTTAATACCTCCACCCGAAGAGCATTTATCAATATCACCCCACAGATTCAGGAATGCCTGAAAGAAAGTGGAATACAGGAAGGCCTGTTACTTTGCAATGCCATGCACATTTCGGCAAGTGTATTCATCAATGATGACGAATCAGGCCTACACCACGATTTTGAAGTCTGGCTTGAAAAACTTGCACCAGAAAAACCATACTCACAATATCAACACAATGGCTTTGAAGATAATGCCGATGCACATCTTAAACGAACAATAATGGGACGTGAAGTAGTGGTAGCTGTTACCGATGGGAAACTCGATTTTGGACCCTGGGAACAAATTTTTTATGGTGAATTTGATGGAAAACGTAAAAAACGGGTTTTGGTAAAAATAATCGGTGAATAATTTGATAGTAAACAGTCGATTGTAAATAATTTATGAACCGAGGACAACCCGCCCCGATTTATCGGGGAAGGACTGCCTGCCCCGATATTTTTTCGGGGAGTTCAACGAAGTTAATTAATAAGGCTAAATGATTGAAAAACGCAATGCAGGAAAACATATAAACATAAAACATATGAGACAGGATATTAAAGGAACATTGAAGCCCAGCAAGAAGGACCGCAGGGATATGATTCAATTCATTAACTTACAACTGGCGGCTTTAGGACAGCCGTTGTTTTACGATGAAGAGGATTCAGGAAGCAAGTTGTCGAATTCAAAATTTATTTCATTAACTGAAGGGTTGATAAACAGTTTCCGTGAAAAAACACGTTTATTGTCAGATCATTTATCTCCTGCCGATAGCAGAATTCAGGAATTTATCAATACGTATTTAAAAGATATTAATATTGATAAATCCCTTCATTTGCCAAATGATACATTCGTGCTAAATCAAAAAGGCATGGCAAGGGAAGTAAGTCTGCCACCAAATGGAAACGAATTTAAAAATGAATATGTAAGTTCCTATCGTGTGAAGCAGGGAATACTGAACAATCCGGCAAAAGATAAAAGAACCACAAAAGGAACGTTTCACATTGTTGAAGGTGGTTTACCTGTACCTCTTGACAAAAAAATAGTTCCTAAAGTTGCTTTTGCAAACCTCCTGCATGAGGCATTACATCCTTCTGATCACATTAAAACACTGCCATTTACGGCAAACCAAAAAGAACAGGCCAAAGTTATGGTTTCCCTGTTGTTACGACCCGTGGTTTGCCCGGAGGTGAAAGGCGTAATCACCGAAAAAAGCATGGAGATTCGTTTTTTTGCACCTGGAAGTCTGGTAAGTAATCTTGATTTTGTTGAGTCAATATTTGGAAATGGAGGTGATCATAATCTGGCTGTTAACGATGCTGCATTGGATGTGGAGCATTGGACAGGTCATACCGGTTGTATTATTCTTGCACCTCAACTTACCCAGCTAAAGAAAAAAGATATCGGTCTGCCACATTACAATGAAGCCACAGAGCGGCAAAAAAGGGATGGTATGTGCTGGTCCGATGAGAATGAGTTTTACAATGATGGTGGTGCATTTAAAATTACTTGCCGGGACGAAAACGGTGTTGTCATCACGTTAATTGCTGACAATTACTTTGGCTATTCGAAAAAAGAGATTAAAACCCAGATAAGCTATTCTGCGAATTTATACGGGATAGTTGAAGAAGAACATGCAGGCGGAGCCATTGCTTTTCCAAAAGGAAACATGAGTGATAAAATTTTCGGAAAAGCATTTTCTTCAAAATTCACAGGCGATTATACATTCCAGGATGTTAAAGAGCTTCTCGGAGATAATATCACGGTATACCCTGAAAATTACGCAATTGACAGAAAATATCCCGACATTGTTTATATCCCGGAATATGCTGATATGGATATTAACAGAGGAAGTATAACCTGGCAACATGGAGGGAAAGAGCACAAATTAAAAATATCCCCGAAAAAGGTGTATGTACATCCTACGGGAAATAAGTTTCAATTGATAAAACATCCCACGCAACAATTATGGCGAATTGTTGACACCATGCCCGAAGGAGTATTTTGCCATAAACCATGTACCGTATCTGGTGGTGGAAAGTCGGAAATTTCAAAATCCATGGCCAATGCCATTAAATATGGTTCCTTCTACATCCAGGATTTGGAAGAGGATTCCAAATGGGCTGATATGTTAATTAACTACGATTACTCGAACCGATGGAAAGTAAAATTTCCCGATGCCACTCCCTCAAGGCCCTTCCTGAGCCCTGAACGTACACTTGGATCAGCGGTTAAGTTGCTGACACCCTCTGATAAATACAATGATGATTATAATACATTTTTACAAAGCATCCCCGATCATATTAGAACGCTTGTGCTTTTTATCAAACGATTGTACCGAAATGACGAACATACGGGCAACTGGAAGGACCATTTAAATGTTGAAATAGTAAACGGAAGAAAAGGGAATGCCTTGATGTACAAACACAACAAAGTTGCAGCAAGCTATGTTCGTATTGGTTTTAGTCCCGAAGGAAAGTGGTATTTGCATAAACTGCGATCGGATTTTATTCCGAGTGAAAAAATACAAATGGAAGACGACATATCCGCAACCATTACATTGCCATCTTCCAGACTAAAAAATCTAAACCCGGAATATACAAACCCAAGCGTTAAAATTGTTACCAACTGTGAATCACATTTATTTCAAAGACCGGATGAAGCCATTCATAGGGGATATGATAAAGAAGCAGAACTTGATATTACTCGTAAAAACACCTTCCTGACCAATTACGAACCTTTAAAAAAGGAACATGCAATTGAACTTTATGAGGATGCCGTTAATTTTGAGAAATACACAAAACCGGTAAAGGATTTGATTACAAAAGTGATTGAAAGTGATAAAGACGATTATTTTGTCACTCCATCGCATACCCGAATTGTGGATGGCAAACCAACAAATAATCCAAGGTACCTTCAACGTAACATATTCAAGAATGAAACAAAAGAAACCTATCTGGCCGATGTTGGTATTCGTTTATTCAGAAAAATACCCAATGGGCAACCTGTTTATCATCCGGTAAATGCAGTATTACCCGGAAGAAGAAATAACCCGGTAAATCGTAAAAAGGGAATTCGTCCTCTTAGTGTATACAACCCGATTCATTATCAGGAGTTACCTGAGCTGTTCATGGATTTTATCTGCAGTTTAACCGGTAAATCACCTTCAACAACAGGAGCAGGCTCAGAGGGTGCCCTTACGAAAGGACCTTTCAACATGCTTGTACCAACAACGGACCTCAACAATGCCCTTTTGTCATATATATTAACTGAATATCAGGGATTCTCTTCTGCTGCAGGTTATGTTGGCTCAGAAAACCGGTTTGACCATGACATCAGTATTCTTATTCCCGAAATTTGGGCGCGCCTCGAACCCGATGACAGGGATCCGAAAGTGTTACTGGAAAACAATTGCCTCGAAAAACTGGAAGATTTTGAATACAACGGGCAGAAAGTATTGGCAAGTCGGCTTGGCTATCGCATCACATCAAATTTCGCATTCCGTTGTATGAATCGCTTGTTTGATGAACCCATGGCTGTTTTTACTGATCGAATGCTCAAACCCGAACTGCAAGGCATGGATGATTATGTTGATGGAATTAACAATATTGTGGAAGCTCAACAGAAGGTTGCAAAAAGGTATTTTGAAGATGGAAGCGTTGATTCTGCCATTCCCCCGCTTAAAATTTTACTTCACATTATGGCAAACGGACATTATGAAGGAAAAGACATCAGCGACCCTGAATTGCGTAAGTATTTTGACAGAGATCACGTAATGAAAAGCGACTGGTACAACGACAGGCTGAAAATCAAACAGCAGAAGGATGTTAAACTTTATAAAAAACAATTAAATTATCTTGAAAACTTCTTATCAAATAAAGAGAATGAAGAATTGATAAAAGAAATGGATATCCACGAGCGGTTACAAAAAGCAAAAGCTTTGTTATCGCATGCTGAGTCTGAGAACTATCTTCAGCAACTTTCAGGAACAATAGGAGCTGATCCGCTTTTCAAGAAGTAAAATTGTTAACCAGGAAGGTGAAGTACAAATGTTCCATGGAGTTAATGCAGCCGATCCCGACAAATTGGAAAAGGAAGGCCTATGGCCAAACACTCGTTGAATATGCTGATAAGATTGAAGCTTACTGGATGGTTTGGGTGTTTGATCCGCAATGAAACCCGATGATGATAAAAGACCGGGGTTTCACTCCAACCAGGCAGGGTGCGTTTTTTAAGGAGGTTATGCAAAACGGTTGATCCTCAAAGCCACTTTTTTGATAATGCTTCGCCTGTTAAATAACAAATTAGTATTTCCGGACTTGATTTCAACCTTGGTTCCCAGGTAATAAGCAAATCAGCTATTTCGCTTGAAAAATTCTTGGTACTACTGCGAATTTAGTGGAAAGGACTGAGTATAAATAAAGAAATTTATTGCTTAAAAGTGTCAGTGGCAGTAGCAGCAGTAGAAGGAAGTAATAGCAATCTCGTGATTTGCGAAACTGCCACTGCAACTGGTTCCTGCCACTTACCTGTTTTGTTAGTTTAATCCATGTTCTTTTCTTCCACTAAAATGGTAGTAGAACAAAATTCTTAAATGCACTCATGACATGTGTTTTTACACCATATGTAATTCATAATTTTTAGAGAAAGAATTCTTTTTTAAACTGTTATGCCTCATCCCTGTTAATACTATAA
>CAZAMT010000017.1:28507-30716 GCA_964486145.1 uncultured Bacteroidales bacterium | reverse complement strand
AATGGTGGATGGAACCATAGCGGGGCCGTATATGTTTTTTATAAACCTGTTGGCGGCTGGGAAACAATGACAGAAACTGCTAAACTAACTCCATCAGATCCTGGTCAGGATTACTTTGGCAATGATGTTGATATTTCCGGGGATGTAATAGTAGTAGGTTCTTACCTGGACAATGATAATGGAAACGGCAGTGGTTCAGCGTATGTTTTTGAGAAACCTGCCGGCGGTTGGGAAAACATGACAGAGAATGCAAAGCTTTTACCCTCCAACGGGGCTGTAGAAGACCGCTTTGGTATTTCAGTTGGAATATCGGGTGAAACCATTATCGTTGGTGCTCATTGCGATGATGATTATGGCTCCAATAGTGGGTCAGCCTATATTTTCGAAAAACCTGCCGGAGGATGGGAAGGCAAAATCGCTGAGATTGCGCAATTAAACGCGTCAACTGCAAACGGGGGTGATGATTTTGGATGTTCAGTGGATATTTTTAATGGTGTTGCAGTAGCGGGCGCTAAAAATGATGATGAAGACGGCTCTAACAGCGGCTCGGCATTTATTTTTATTGAACCCGCCGCGGGGGGATGGGTTGATGCTACCGAAGATGCCCGTATCCGTCCTGCAAATACAAGCTCGTATTTTGGCCGCGGCGTAGATATTATAAATGGATGGTTAATCGTGGGAGGTAGTGCAGCCTATGTCTTTAAAAAGCCTTTATCAGGATGGGCTGATGCTACTACCGAGGAAGTAAAATTACATCAATCAGATGACGCGAGCGGTGATGTGTTTGGAAACCAGGTGGCCATCTCGGATGTTGCCGCTATTGTTAGCGCAACCGGTGTGGATGACGTTGACATGAACGCCGGGGCGGTTTACTTTTTTAACAAACCTCCTGATAAATGGGGAAGCGTAACACTTGTTTCAGAAACATCAAAACATTTGCCTTATTATAACATTGAAAGTAATAACGAGGATTTGTTTGGTTCCGCTGTGGCTATTAACGGGAACTATGCCATCGTGGGTTCCCCGGGTTATAAATTCAACTCGGGAAGGGCACACGTGCTAAAAAAAGATGCAAATGGCTGGGATACGATAGCCGTACTGAACCCTTCAGATGCCGAAGTGAGTTTAAAATTCGGTTGTTCGGTTTCAATATCCGGTAATTTTGCTATTGTTGGGGCTGAAAGCGCTCATGGAACAGTTGACAACACGGGTGCCGTATACATATTTGAGAAGCCGGCCGGCGAATGGGAATCAGCCGGTGAAACGATTAAATTAACCGCATCGGATGGCGAGGTCTATGATTATTTTGGAAGTGCCATTGATTATTACCCTGAAGATAGTACCTTGGTTGTAGGGGCGATAAGAGATGATGACAATGGTTCAGGAAGTGGTTCAGCGTATGTTTTTAAAAATAATTCCGGTACCTGGAACCAGGTCGCCAAACTCACGACTACGGATGGAACAGCCTTTGAGGAATTTGGCAATTCAGTAGGTATTACTGGTGATGTAATTATAATTGGTTCCTCGAAGGATGATGCAGGAGGTACCAGGAGAGGATCGGCCTATATTTTTGAAAAACCAGCAGGTGGCTGGACAGATATGACAGAGACAGGAAAATTCACGGCATCAAACAGCCGGGATGATGACTATTTTGGCTGCGCCGTAGCTGTTGCAGATACAATAGCCGTGGTAGGCGCGTATGAACAGGATGATGCCAGCGCGGGTGCCGGTATGGTGTACGTGTTTAAAAAACCTGCCGGTGGGTGGGCTACATCAACAGAGAGTGCCCAACTCAGGGCTTTTGACCCGTTAATGGGTGAATGGTTGGGTGTCGCGGTGGATATTGAGGATGAATTAATTATCGCTGGTGCATCCAGGAAGAGGATAAGCGGGGATTACGTGGGAGCGGTGTATGTATATGATATGCCTGAAGATGGTTGGACTAACCTCAATGAGGATACGATGCTATTAGCAGATGATTTGCAACAACATGGTAAGTTCGGGCAATCCGTGGCCATTTCAGGGAATAATATTATTGTTGGTGCACCATACATGAATACCAGTGGCGCTTCGGCCGGAACCGCTTACCTTTTCGAGACGCTTCCACCACGTGTAACAACGCAACCAATTGATCAAATGGATCTTTGTCCTGTCGATTCAGTAGTTTTTGCCCTTCAGGCAATGTATGCCGAAACATACCAGTGGCAGG
>CAZAMT010000017.1:0-28407 GCA_964486145.1 uncultured Bacteroidales bacterium | reverse complement strand
GATTCAGTAGTTTTTGCCCTTCAGGCAATGTATGCCGAAACATACCAGTGGCAGGCCAGTGATGATAATGGTGTTTCATTTGCCCCCATTACCGATGGCGTGGATTATAGTGGTAGTACAGGAGATACCCTGGTTATCAAAAACACTGTACCACTGGAAGGGAACCTTTACCGGTGTATTATCGGGAATGGTTCTGGTGAAGTTACCAGTGATACCGTTACATTCAGCTTTGAAACCGTTCCTCCGGTTCCGGATCTTGATACCCTTCCTGTTATTTATGGTGAATGCTCGGCAGAGGTAACCTCGCTGCCTACTGCTACCGATGAGTGTTTCGGCGCAGTTGTTGCCACCACCGAAGATACCTTGTATTATTACGATCAGGGAATAGATACCATTACCTGGGTTTATACTGATAGCCTTGGAAACAGCACAACCCAGCAGCAGTTGGTACTGATATCTGATACCATCCCTCCGGTTCCCGATGGCGATACATTATTGCCGGTTTTCGCGAGCGGTTGTACTGATATTATTAAAATACCCACTGCCTATAGTTGCGGGCATGAAATATATGGTACTACAACTGATCCCCTTTCATATAGTGATACAGGTGAATACACCATCACGTGGAATTTCGAGGATGCATTCGGCAACATCCTGCAACAGGAACAACTTGTCATTGTAAACGATACATTCATGAACCCTGTTTATGAAGAAAAACAAGAGTTAACGGCCTCAGATGCATCCGCGAACATGCGGTTTGGCAACGGCATGGATAGTTATGGGGACTACCTGGCTGTGGGAACAGGCAGTTTGGTTGTTGGTGATTCAGGTTCGGTATATGTATATAAAAGGAATTACCTTGAATGGGAAACAGACACTGTTTTATCCGATACCAGCAGGTATTTTGGAAGCGAGGTGTACATGCACGGGGATTACTTATTCATTGGTGATCCGTTTGCCGAACATGACGGGATTGAAACAGGGAGCGTGCATATTTACAAAAAAACAGGTGCGTCCTGGGAAAAAACCCAGGTTCTTGTTGAAACTGGTTTGGCACACCGGGATATGTTCGGAAGTGCCATTGCAGCCAATGATGGCTTTTTACTTGTTGGTGCCCCTGGTGATGATAAAAAGGGCACGCACGCGGGATGCGTGTACCAATACATTTTAAATAACAACACCTGGGTATATAAGCAGGCTATTCACGCTTCTAACCCTGGTAATAACGCGGTATTTGGAAGTTCTGTTGAAATAGATGGTGATGTTGCCATTGTTGGCGCTCCCATGCATTTTTCAACTATATCAGCTCCGTTTGCCATGGAAAAAACAAAGAGTTCTTCTCCCATAGCTAACTTGAAAGGCACGGGTCCAACCGGACAGGGGGCGGCATATATTCTGGAATCGGATGGCTCTCAATTCAATGAACTGGCTTTCCTTTCCGCTTCTGATAAAAGCATTGGGGATAATTTTGGATGTTCAGTGGATATATTTGGTGAATGGATAACAATTGGCGCGACAGGAAACAATGATACCGGTTCGGTTTATCTTTTTAAAAAGCCCCTGGATGGCTGGCAGGAGTCCACTGAAACGGCCAAAATCACGGGCACATCAAATTTGGGGCGTTTTGGCAATGATGTTAGCATTGATAGTAACTTGTTGGCCGTTGGTGCCAACCATGACAATGAGCATCTTATACATGCCGGTAGCGTATCCATCTATCATCTGAATGATACGGTTTGGGATTTGAAAGGAAAAGTTTTTCCCGTGGAACTGGAGGAACATGATTATTTCGGATCCGCGGTAGAACTAACAAACGATCAGGTATTTGGTAGTGCCATCGGGGATGGTGATGCCGGGAATTACTCCGGTGCAGTCCATGTTTTCGGAGCCACCTGTCCATGTATTATCAATGAACCATCGATCCCGGGTGTTTTGTGCGGTATTGACACCGCCACGTGCAGTGTAACAGCAGGAAACACCTCATTGTACGAGTGGCAGGTAAGCACCGACGGGGGATCAAGCTTTGCTTCAATTTCAGATAATGATTCTTATAGCGGAACCCGAGGTGATTCACTTACCATTCACGTGAACAGTACGATGAATGATTACCTGTACCGGTGTATCCTTTACAATGATGGATATACTGATACCACTTCCACCTTTGCCTTAATCCTGGAAGAGGAATCGCCGGTAATAGAATCCCTGCCCGATGACCTGGAGTTATACCTTGAAGAAGGCTGCACCATGGGCCTGTTGGATTACACGGGTAGTGTGAGTTTTACCGATAATTGTGATGATTCCCCGGAAATTGTCCAATCCCCTTTGCCAGGAACCATGATAAGCGGTTCTGCAAATACCGTTGTGTTAACAGCTACAGATGACGCGGGAAATTCATCTGATGTTTCTTTTAATATTTCAGTTACAGATACAATTGCTCCCACCATTACATGTGCAAGAGATACTGTAATTAATATTTCAGTGACAGAAGACTATTACATGGTTGCCGGATCGGATTTTGACCCCCTGATGACCAGTGATAATTGTGAAGTAACGGGTATAATAAATGATTTCAATGGGTTAGAAAGTTTGAGTGGCGAGGAATTAAGTCCTGGAGTTAATACCATCAATTGGACGGTTACCGATGCAACAGGAAACCAGAATACCTGTGCCGTGATTATTGAAATCCGGCAGACTTTGGGTTTAAATATGTTGACATCGTTAGGTATTGAGGTTTACCCAAATCCCGCCAAAGATGAAATCTGCATTACCGATAAAAATGATGTTATTGAAAATGCAGCTATGTATGATATTTCAGGACGGTTGGTGTTATCAATTCCGCGTATTTCGCCAACGGAAATTATAAATATTTCCCACCTTACAAACGGGGTTTATATGTTGGAACTGAATATGAAAGAAAAAGTATTAATTACAAAAATTATAAAGAAGTAGAAACCTTGTAAAACGGTTTATAAGGTGTAAATTCCATTATATAACCGCTTATGTTAAAATAAGAAATAGCTATGCCTGGCTATTTCTTATTTTGTTATAATGATTACCTTTGATGTTGAAATCAAAACATCTGCAATTTGTACTTAATTATTGCATATTATTACCGTATGTTGTTAAATCCACAACAGCAAATGGTGTTTTCTTACCACAAAATCCACAACTAAATTAGCACATGATGAAGTCTCTGATTTTAATTACACTGTTATCCTTGTTTTTCGTTTTTAGCTGCTATGGCCAGGACAAGGTTCTGTTATTAACGAAAAAAAAGAATCAAAAGGAAAAAACAATCGAAGAGGGCAGGAAAATGAAAGTTTATACAAACAAAGGTTCTGTATTTCATGAACGTTTTCATGTTATTTCAGATTCATTGATTGTTCTGAAAAATGATACCGTTGCCCTGTCTGAGATAGAAAAGATACGAAGCAAATCTACGGCTTCAAAAGTAGTAGGAGGAATATTTGCAGGTAGCGGTGGAATTGTTACCATTTTTGGTTCGATGATCCTGATAGAAATGGTTTCAGAAGGTGGTTTAACAGCCCTGGTTGGTATGATTTTGGGAGTACCTGTTACCGCAACTGGGGTTATCGTTGCAACTACTGGAGCATTATTCCTAACCATTGGAAAAAAGTATAAACAAAATAAGTGGGAGTTTCGTATAAAAAACGTAGCAAATTCCGGAAAAGATTCGTTGTAACTTTACATTCATAAAAAACAGAACGAGTTTAGTCCGTTAGAAAATGCGATTAATCAATAAAAATTGACATTTCATGCGTGTTTGTCTTATTTTTGATTATTGCAGATATCATTGATCAAATTTTTTAATTAAATCCTTTCCAACATGAAGAAAAAATTACTCTATCAAAACCGAAAGTATTATTCAATTTTCAAAAAGTTTCATAACCTTAAAAAACGATTGCTCCTTCTTTTCGAAAAAGAAGAATATCAACAGTTGTCAAACTTTGAACAAAAAAAGCTTATCAACCGCTTTCAATTGTTTTACAAACGTGTCATGAAGTATCAAAATTCGCATGGATTGAAAACTGCCGGAACGGCGATGGCGTTTACCCTGATAACAGGCCTTGCAAATGCCCAACCGTATACGGAAATTGTCGGCGAAGAAAATCCGTTAGGTGGAAAAATTAATCCATTTTCGGAATTCGATATGGGACAAATGGTCAAACCTGCTTTTGTTGACATTGACAATGATGCTGATTTGGATGTATTCGTTGGAGATACCCTGGGGAACATTCATTATTACCGGAACACCGGCGACCAGGTATTTGAAGAAGTCACCGGTGCTGCCGATCCTTTTAACGGCATTGATGCAGGTATACAAGCCAAACCGACTTTTGTGGATATTGATGGCGACAATGATTTCGATGTATTTGTTGGTGCTAATGATGGAACTGTTAAATATTTTGAAAATATTGGAAGTCAGAACGTACCTAAATTTAATGAACTAACAGGCATTGAAAATCCATTTGACGGTGAAGATTTCAACGGGTCTGCGGCTCCGGCATTTGTTGACATTGATAACGACAGCGATTACGATGCATTTGTAGGATCAATATATAATACCTTGCGCTATTATGAAAACATCGGGGATAACGAAGTTCCTGTATTTTCAGAAATGGAAGATGCTGATAATCCTGCCGATGGCATCCTGTGCTGGTATTCTGTTCCTTCCTTTGCTGATATGGATGATGACGGAGATATGGATTTATTTGTAGGAACAAAATATGATGGCCTGAAATATTATGAAAACACGGGCACAGCTTCTGAAGCTGTGTTTGAGTATGCTTCTGATCCACAATACCTTTCTGAAGTAAACTTCGGAAACAATCTTGCACCGGATCTTGCAGATTTAGACAATGACGGGGATTATGATGTGTTTGTAGGTAATTACTTCGGGCAAATTCGTTATTACAATAACGAAGGAACAGCGTCCAGTCCTGATTTTGTTCCAAATGAACCGATAAATATTGGTTACAATGCTTCCGTTGATTTTGTTGATATTGATAACGATGGTGATTATGATGCTTTTGGTGGTGAATATAATGGTTCAATAACCTTCATGAGAAATGATGGAAGTGCTGGTTCACCTGATTTTAGAATCATTACAGATATTAACAATCCATTTCAGGGCGATTCGGTTACCAAACAACCCAAACCTGCCTTTGTAGACATTGATGGTGATGGGGATTTTGACCTGTTTTTTGGAAATGCGGATGGAGAAATGCTCTACTATGAGAATGCCGGCACTGCAAATACTGCAAATTTTGTTAAACGTGAGGGTGCGGAATTCCCGTTTGACGGTGTTGATGCTGGTGATGGTGCCAACCCGGCATTTGTTGATATTGATGATGACGGAGATATGGATGCATTTATCGGTGTGTCAAATGGTGAAGTCAAGTTTTATTTAAACAATGGTGATGCCAATGTTCCACTTTTTGTTGAGCAGACCGGTGCAAATAACCCCCTTGACGGGATTTCGTGGCTTATGGTAAACTCCTATCCAGCACCTGAATTTGCTGATGTTGATGGTGACGGTGATTATGACCTTATCCTTGGCAGTAAATACGAAGAACTCCGGTTTTTTGAGAATACGGGAACAGCAGTCGATCCTGAATTTACCGAACAACTGGAAGAAAATAATCCGTTCCAGGTTGATTCAACCGGAAGTTCATATCTCGATCCAGCATTTGTAGACATTGATGGTGATGATGATTTGGACCTGTTTTTTGGCACAGCTCAGGGTACCATTCGCTTCCTGCAGAATGATGCAATTGTGATTTCTGCACGAACAATATCTCAGGCAGATCACCTGGAATTTTATCCAAATCCGGCATCTGACAGGGTACAGTTAGAAATGATTGACCTTCAGAATGAAGAAGTTAACATTCAAATCTATAACATTTCCGGTCAGGTTGTATTGCATGAGCAATTCCGGGCAAATAGTGGAATATTAAATACAACGCTGGATGTATCACGATTGAATGGTGGGGTTTACATCTTGCAGATTGATGATGGTAACCAGAAATTTAACAGCAAACTGGTAATAAAGTAATCGGTAAATAAATAAATGAAGGAACAGGGCTTCAAGGGAGTGTGAATCTCAACTGAAGCCCTTTTTATTTTGATTCCGGAATTATTCATCAGAATGATAGTCCATGTTCTACAGGTGATCCATAAAGCGCAGGATAACTTGATTACATTGCTCCGGGTTTTCAAGAAATGCACAATGGGTTGAATTTTCCAGTGTAATGATTTGGTCTTCCCACAAAGGCAGATTAAGATTTTTTATATATTCAGCATTGACCAATGTTTCATTTTCACCATGCAGGATGGCAACCGGAGCTTTTCCTTTTTTCAAAATCGTTGATTCATCTTCTGTTATTTCAGCACGAATCGATTTTCCGATGAAAGGCCTTACCAGGGGATCACAATTGCTTATACTTGATTGAACCAGTTTAAAACCGTCATGATTTTCCGGAATAAATGCGCTTGCAAGCTGGTGAATTTCCGTTTTATTTAAATCAGGCTTAAAAGCATGCATTAATGAAGGATTTGGAAGGAACGCTGATTCCAGTTTTGGAGGCATCGTTAAGGGCGGTGTTCCCAAAATAATGACTCCTTTTACATTATTAAGTTGTTGCAAAATATGTATGGCGATGTGACCGCCAAGAGAATGTCCAAAAAGAACTACTTTCTGTAAGCCAAGGGTTTTGATAAATTCAATAATTATTTGAATGAAACCGGATACAGCATAATCATTTTCAGGGGTACTGCTTCTTTGTGATTTTCCGTGTCCGGGAAAATCCAGCGCTAATAGCCTGTAATGTGATAATGCCGTTGAGTGAAACTGTTGATGAAACATTTTTGAATTCATTGAATTTCCATGAATCATGACTATCGGCAAGCCTTTCATTTCATTATCAACGTAGAATAGTTCTAAATTTTTTATTGTTATCTTTTTTTCTTTCATATTTACAACTTTTATAACACCTTTAACAAAAATAACGTATCACAAGTTGGAGATAAACATACAAATATTTTATGATTTCGCAAAGACTTACAATACAGGAGACACGAGAAGATCTTGATTTTAAGTTACTTTTGTTGGAAAAAAGTCAGCATGAAAAGAAGTTTCAAATCACAGATATTGCAGATTTTCTCCCTGTTGGTGTACTGATCAATCACAGATGCGGATCAAACGTTTACATGAATAAGGTATCAGAAAAGGTTCTTAACATGACCCTAGCCGAATCTGCCGGCTATGGTACCGAATATCAATCAAAAATTGTATTTGATAAAGAAGAATTTCAAAGAATTAATGCACTTATTCAAGCATTTTATGTACGAAATGATGAAACTGAGATTTTATCATTTTTTCAAAAACTTAAACCCATGGGCAGTAAATCATTTGAATGGATGTACATTACCTCAAAGCTTTATAAACGCCAGGATGGTAAGTTTCCGGAGGAAAGATTATTGATAGCCTGCCCGGTTAATCTGATGGGGGATATGGCTGGTAAAGTAAATCGTGTGTTGGATGAAAATGAATTTATGAAGCGAAATTTTAAAAAATTTGCAAACCTTACCAAAAGGGAAAAAGAAATTCTGTCACGCGCAGCCTCGGGAGATAACAATCCAACCATTGCCGACAAACTTTTTATTTCCCGCCACACGGTTGAGCAACACCGAAAAAATATTTACAGGAAAATTGAATGTAAAAATTTACCCGGGTTAATTCGGTTTGCAATGGCATTCGACTTAATTCAAGGTTCGTAGTTTCCAAAGCAATCATTTTGTGAATTAAAAATACCCAATCTTGGGTATTGATTTAAAATGTAATTCGTAGTAGTTTCATGAATAATTTACGAGTTAACAAATGATTATTATGGAATCTTTTAGAAGCCTGCATGATAAAATTGCAGATGAAAACAATTACATAAAAAACAATATTGTTGCTTTTGGATCACTCACTCAACGCGAAAAGATGGTGATTGTTTTACTTATGCATGGGTTTGACATGTACACCATTGCTGAGCAAATGGGAATTACAGAAAGCTCCGTTCAAAACTATCAGCGTAGCATCTCAGAAAAATTATCAATAAACAATACCAAAGCACTTTTCAAATTTGCACGTACATTTGAAATTATTTAAATGCGTTTTAAACGTGCGCAGGAGCAGTTAAAATCCGATTTATTTAGATTATAAGAAGAATGTCTTATTTTAGCTTTTTATTTAAAATAAGAATATGCGACAATTTGTAATCGTTATCCTGATTTTTTCGAAAGCAGCTCTTTCTATCGGGCAACAGAAAACGTATTTTGAACCAAAGACCGGAAATCCGGTAATTCCCGGGTTTTTCGCCGATCCATCGATTGTAGTTGTCAATGACACATTTTACATTTATGCCACTACGGTTTCAAAATATATGGAACCTATGGTCTGGTATTCCGCCGATTTGAAGCACTGGAGGGTCCGGCATCTTGGCATCACCGGGAAGCATCTGTTTTGGGCACCATCCGTTATTCAGGGAGAGGATGGAAAAACGTATCTGTTTTATTCGAGTGGTTATGATTTTAAATGCCATTTAATGGTTGGAGAGACTCCCTTTGGTCCGTGGGAGGACATCGGCAAAGTTGAGGAGGGTTTTGATTTACAGGTATTTCAGGATCCGGCAACAGGGAAAGTATATGGTTTTTCTTCCGACCCACAATCGCGACCAAGAGCAGTGGAATTTAACAATGACCCTTCATCACCTCATTATTTAAAGCAGGTTATTGAAGAGAAAAGCATCGAAGGGCCATTTTTTGATTATACAGAAGGGTCATTCGTACATTATAAAAATGGAAAATATTACCTTATGTACTCCGGCGGAAAATGCGGAGATGTGACATACAATATCCGCTATGCAGTGAGCAATAATGTTTGGGGACCATACAAGGATGCACCAAACAACCCGATACTCGATAAAAACAAAGAAATGCATGTATACGGTCCCGGACATCACTCTCTTTTTGAGGTAGACGGTCAAACCTACATCGCTTATCACAGGCAGGATTATTATCATTTTCCTACATGCAGTGAACGGCAGGTTTGTATCGATAAATTAGAATTTGATGAGAAAGGATGGATAAATAAAGTGATACCAACTCATGAAGGTGTAAATTTTGGTTTATCCGGTGGTCAGGAGTACGGAAATGTGGCATTTGGAAAGCCTGTAACCTCTTCAGGTAATGCAAAGGGCTTTGAACCTGAATTCGCTGTGGATGACAATTTTGCAACACGCTGGATGACCGGCGGAAGCAGGGGGACTTTTGCTGTGGATTTGGAAGGTGTTTATGAAATTAGCAAGATTCAACCCTGGTTTGTGTATCATGATTATTTCAACCTGTTTAAAATCGAATATTCGGTTGACAACCAACATTGGGAAACCTATGTTGACCGGACCGCAAAGGCTGAGAAGGCCTGGAAACCGATTGAAAATATGACGGTGGAAGCAAGATACGTTAAAATCAGCATAATCAGAGGCGGTCCCAACGCTTCAGCATTGTTTGAATTAAAAGTATTTGGTAAACCTGTTAACTAATGTTGTGCATCCGATTTTGGAGTAGTTTGGAGGTTTAGCATTATTAATTAACTTCGTTGAGCTCCCCGAAAAAACATCGGGGCAGGCAGTCCTTCCCCGATAAATCGGGCTAATACAGCCTTTGGCGGCATAAGTTCTGCTGTGTTACCAATTCAAACTATAACGTTCGAGCATAAACCCTGTAGCCGCTTTCACTGTCTTTTCATAAAAGTACGAAATTATCTTTTAACTTCATCATTATCCTATGAAACACCCTCGGCTATTGGGTTTGATGCTTTGTGTGTGCCGTTTTCATTTTTTTATTCCCAACCGTTTATATCTTTCTTCAAGTACTTCTTTGTAAACATTCATCATATCCTCAGATAGAAATGACCGGTCAATCCATTCGATCGCTTTAGGAGTATTTCTTTCAATTCGCTTAAAGGCTCCTTTTATCTGCTTATCCGTTAAGCCTAATCCTTTACCAAATTGTACAAAATGGTCCTGCTTCAACTTCTTTTTCTTACCAGCCAAAGTAAGTGCAAGCTCTTCTTCGTCATCAGGATTTAGAATTGAGGCATTCAATAAATCATATGCTGGAGATAATACCCAGCCTGAAGGACTTTCTATCATTGAAAAATTCTTCAAGTGCATATCGTTGTTTCCTGTAATAAAAGAGAATAAAGTCAATTCAAAAAAGAAGATCTTATCAAGTAATGTATTGTCGGAATGGCTATTTAATGCCTTTCCAACTTTCTCCATAGAACTTTTATACTTATCAAATGCTTCAGTGATCTGAAACATATCGATCATATGAATCTTATCACCCTTTTCTGTCCGGTCAACGCGTTTAGTTATGTATGATAGTTCTCCGGATGCTAATCGAATCAATGAAGATGGTACCACCCGAATTCCAAAATTTTCAGCCATTCGCATGGTTACATGTTCGTTTTCAGGCATTTCTCGAAAGCGATCAGAAGGGGGCTTGAAAATGTACTGTCCACCTAAAGCACCAACAACTGTAAGACGTGGATCCGATTTTTCCTTTGCTTCTTTTACCAACGACATTGATAGTTTCGCCTGAACACCTGGTACTGAAACACTCCGTTCAACTACATTTTTCGCAAGTTCATCCATTTGATCAAGCGAGTATTCAATTACAGGTGGTGTTGGAGTTCCAAAGAATTCTAAAGAACATTTTTCATGAAAATTATGACCTATCCTTACAGGTTCGTAACAATACAAGCATTTATTCTCCATCTAATTTTGGTATTGGTTCAACACTTACGGCACCGATACAATTTTTACAACATGCCAGTAATAATCCCATTCGATCATTCCTGTTAATTTTCCAGTTTTCTGAAGCGATATTTAATAACCACCCTTCCGGAATTAATCCTTCAAAAAACGGGAAAAGTCGTTTTTCCGTATATGGCTTATTCGTTACCAACATAGTGAATGTGATGAAATCTTTGGGATGATCTTTCACATACTGCTCATCATACTGAAAAACAAATTCACCTTCATTTGTCTCTGTAATAATTCCAGCCAAATAATTTTTATAATATACTTTTCCCTGTCTCATTCACTCAATTTTTTACTATTCACAGGAGCTAATTCATGTCCAAACATGCTTAGAACCAAATTGACTTTCTCTATATTCAGATTCGTTTTACCTTGTTCAATTTTACGCACCACAGTTAGTGCAACACCTGCACGTTCTGCAAATTCTTCCTGAGTAAGATTTACCTCTTTTCTACGTTCTTTTACAAATTCTGCTAATTTCTTCATTATATGCTTTTAAATATAATTACGTGCAAAAATACGAAATTATATGCAATCAGATATAATTTCGTCTTAAAACTTTATTTTATATGTTTTTACATATAATATAGAATGCAAACAAATTTTTTTCGGAGTTGGAATGGCACACAACGTATGAATAAGGCAGGTTAGGTGTTCTGCTGGGATTAACTGTCGGAATTTCCCCGGGGCCACTACTGGCAATGGTCATCACTCAAACCATCCGCTTCAATAAAAAGGAGGGCTTTAAAATAGCTGCCGCCCCGGTAATCGCGGATGTTTCAATTGTACTCATTGCCTTGTTTGTAGTCTCAAAACTTACATCATTTAGCATTGCTTCAGAAATCATTTCAATGCTGGGATACCTTTATTTCGGCAGGGAAATCGGAAGAAATAAAAGAGGAAGTAACTCAGGACTCGAATAATCAAGATGTTTTATCGATGACTGATTATTTATATCAAGCCAGTGACAGTGCATACATATTGGCTTATCATTTAGAAAATGGCTTTTGTTTAATTTTTGACAAAAAGAGAAATGAAATTATTCGTAAAATTGAAATGGAAGAATATATGGAAGGTAAGCCAATGATGTCAACAGGAGGCAGGAGATTTTATATAAAAGGAGATTTATTTTTAGAAACAGTTGACTTAATAAGTTAAAAAAATCCTTATTCACTAAATGTTTTAATATATTCAATGATTTTATCAAGGTCTTCATCGGTTAACTGATCCTCATATGATTGCATCAGTCCCGAATTGAATCCTTTAACCACATCGGCATTTGGTTCATAAATAGAACGTCGGATGTAATCTTCATCTGCAATGATGGTTCTTTCTTCTCCATTGGTGATAACAGTTTCTTCTTTGCCGAACAATCCTTTGTATGAAGGGCCAACAATTACTGAACCATCCATGCTATGGCAGGCGTTGCAACCCAATTGTTGCACAATTCTGCGACCCTGGGCCACGGCAGAAGCACCTTCGGAAGGCCCTGTTGCAGCCGTCGCCTGTGTTGTATCGGTATACCATTTTTCAAATTCTTCAGTTGGCATTACTTCTACTGATGTAAACATGTAAGAATGCCGCAGTCCACAGTATTCAGTGCAAAATAAATCGTAGCTTCCGGGTGAATTGGCAATAAACCACATGGTCCCCTCTTTCCCTGGAACCATATCCTGCTTTAACCGAAATGCAGGAATATAAATACTATGGATTACATCTACTGATTCAAGATCAAGAACCACCGGTTCTCCGTGTGGGATGTACAATGTGTCTGTTCTGCGGCCGTTTTCATATTCAAAGGACCAACTCCACATGCGTGCGGTTGTTTTTATTTTTAGGGCATCATCAGGTGCTTTTGAAAACATGGGTTTCCAACCTGTCCATCCAAAATAAAACATGGCCAGTACAAGAATCAAAGGAATAATTGTCCATACAATTTCCAGAGTTGTATTACCTTCAATATGTGTCGCTTTCGGATTTTTCTTTTCTCTGTAACGAACAATAAAATATATTAGCAACCCTGTCAATCCAATCAAAAAGAAAAAAATAATGGAAAGAATTACGACAAACGCGTTATCGACACCCTCAGCAAAATTTGACAAATTTGAATACATAACCTAACCCAATAATTTAACGAAAAAGATAATCCAAGAAAGTAATTATTATCACAACAACAAGAACAAACAGTACCAACCCAACCATGATAGCAAATATTTTATTATCAAATTTCAGGTGCATAAAATAAATCAGAACAAGCGCTGATTTTGTTGAAGCCAGCAGCAATGCAACGGTTACTGCCATTGGGCCAAGTTCAACGCTTGTAACTGCAACTGACAGTCCAGTGAGAACCAACAGTGATAATAATATATATAAGTATGTTTTGTAAGGAACAATGTGCTGATGATTGGCAGTATCACTCATTTTTTTATATTTTATGCAATTAAGTAAAATAACGGAAACAGAAATATCCAGATCAAGTCAACCAGGTGCCAGTACAGGCCTGTATTTTCGAGTTGCACAAAGTTATCTGAATGAAGGGTTCCACTCTGTACTTTGGCAACCATAACCGCGATAATTACTATACCAATAATAATGTGCAATGCATGCAATCCGGTCATGAAGAAGTACAATCCGAAGAACAGCGTATCTCCCTGACCAAAACTTTGGAGAATATTTGAACCGGGATAAAGACCATGGTCAAATTTCACCTGCCACTCAAAATATTTGTTAACCAAAAACACAACGGCCAGAAAAATTGTAACATATAAAAAGTACAGGGTATGTTTTTTATTTCCATATTGAATAGCAGATATTGACATGGCAATGGTGGCACTGCTAATGAGCAGGATGGCTGTGTTTAACGTTCCAATTCCCACATCAAGTTCCTGACCGGCAAGATGAAAAGCTGTTTGGTATTCAAAGCGGTATACCGAGTACACGATAAACAGCGCGCCAAACAATAACAGTTCAGTAAAAATAAACAACCACATGCCTATCTTCGAAGCTACATCATCCCTGTGTTCCATAACGTGTGTTGTTGTTGTACTCATGAAATATTGCATTTAGTTTTAACGATAATCATACGGGCCTTTGTTGACAGTGGGTATTTCATCGAAATTTTCCAAAGGAGGTGGGCTTGGAACCTGCCATTCAAGTGTTCGTCCTTTCCATGGATTTGCGGTGGCGGGTTCACCATGTCTTGCTGAGCGAAACAGATTTACGACAATGATAATAAGTCCGAAAACCATTACAAAAGCACCCAGCGATGAAAGAATATTTCCTGCATGGAATTCAGGGAGATAGTCATAATATCTTCTCGGCATTCCGGCAATTCCAAGATAGAACATTGGACCATACAATGTTAAAAATCCGATAAAAAAGGTTAACAAGCCGGTATTCGCCCATCCTGAGTCATACATTTTACCGTATATTTTTGGAAACCAATAATGAATTGCTGCAAAAAATGCATATCCTGTACCTCCAAATACAATAAAGTGGAAATGAGCGACAACAAAAGCAGTATCATGCACGTGGATATTGGTTGCCAGTGAACCAAGAATCAACCCGGATAAGCCACCTATCATAAAAACAAAAATGAAGGCTGCTGCCCAGAAAAAGGGTGTCTTCAATAATATTGATCCCTGGTACAAAGTTGAAATCCAGTTAAATACTTTAATCGCGCTGGGTATGGCAACCAAAAAAGTTAGAAAGGAGAATGCATACAAGGCGGTTCCGCTCATGCCGGCAGTAAACATATGGTGACCCCACACAAGATATCCGACAAACGCAATGGCCATCGTAGATGCAATCAATGCTTTGTATCCAAAAATTGATTTACGGGCGAAGGTTGGTAAGATTTCTGAAATAACTCCCATGGCCGGCAGTATCATAATGTAAACGGCCGGGTGGGAGTATATCCAAAATAAGTGCTGGTACAATATCGGGTCACCACCAAGTGCAGGATCAAAAAATCCAATATTTAACGTGCGCTCAGCAATGATCATCACCAGCGTAATTCCTACAACCGGTGTTGCCAATAATTGAATCCAGGCTGTAGCATAAAGTGTCCAGGGGAACAATGGCATTTTTAACCATGACATTCCCGGTGCTCGCATACGGTGCATGGTAACAATAAAATTTAAACCGGTAAGAATGGATGAGAATCCGAGTACGAAAGCTCCCAGGACAGCAGGGAGAACATTTGTATTGGTTCGGAAACTATACGGTGCATAAAATGTCCATCCGGTATCTGGTGAACCTCCGGACATAAACTGTGATGATATTGCAATGATGGCTCCGATGACATAAATCCACCATGATAGCAAATTTAATCTTGGAAATGCTACATCTTTGGCCCCTATCATCAGGGGAAGAAAAAAATTTCCAAACACCGCTGGCAGACCGGGTATCACAATTAGAAAAATCATGATGATGCCGTGCAGGGTAAAAACAGCATTGTAACTTTTAGCCTCCATTATTGTTTTTCCGGGGGCAATCAGTTCCGTTTTCATCAACAGTCCGAGAATAGCCCCAACTGCAAAAAATATCAGAATGGAATACAAATATAAAAGTCCTATCCTTTTATGATCGGTTGAGAAAATCCATGCAAATATGCCTTTGTATTTACCCTTATATTCAAGGTAACTCGGCTCCATCCCTTCATTTGATACTTGCGCACTCATGCTGTTTTTCTTTTAACTACTGGTTTTAATACTAAATACAAAAATATGGATAAAGTAATGAAAATAATAATAATCCCTGCAACCCTGGTAATATTTAATACATATTGCTGACCTTCCGGGTCGAATGAATAACAATATTGCAAAACTTTATTTATGGTTGGACCCGATTTTCCTTCGGATGCTTCGATTACAGCCATCCGGTATTCGAATGGTAAAAAGCTGATCCCGTTTAAATACCTTGTAATTTTCCTGTCAGGACTTATAAAAATCAACCCTGCTGAATGCACAAAATCATAGCCGGTACGTTTGTAATGAAAACCTGCACTCTCGGTGAATCTGGCAACATTGGCGCTGTCAGCAGTGAAAAAAAACCAACCTTCTTGTGCTGCTTCTTTTTTTTCCATCATACCGAGATAATTGGCTTTTTTCTTTTGGGCAAGTCCCAAATCTTCGGAAGGATCAAAACTTACGGTAAATACCTGGTAATCTTCACCCAATTCAAGCTTTGAACGATCTATAACACTGGCAATCCCATCCATTAACGGACTGCAAATTCCGGGACATCGGTAATAGACAAATGAAAGAATGGTTGGTTTGTCAATAATCTCCGAAAGTTGAACTTTCCCAAGCCGGGTGTTCATCAACGTAATATCTCCGGGTACATAGGTATCCAGTTTTTCTGTAATACCAATTTCAGGATCAGGTCCAATTTCAGATGCAGGTTGCTGACCCATAATAATTCCCATACTTGAAATTAAAACCAAAATAAATATATTTACATATCTAAATTTCATAATTGAAAATGAATTTTTAATTTTAAAAAATAATTTTGTTTATTGCTATGAACCTTGTCAAACAGACAGTTATAAATAATTGCTCTAAATAATTGTAATGTTCAAACACCACCAAAAGTAAAATGTTTTTTAATGATTGTGTTTAATTTTAAATCCGGCAAAAACAATAGACAAACTTACCATATTAATTATGTTTTTAATTTCTTGAGTGTGTATAAGTTGGTTATAAATAGGAAATAACGAAAATTGATGGAGATATTAAAAAAAATCTTTTACTTTTATTACGATGGATTTCGCTCAATGACTGTGGGCAAGAAACTTTGGGCAATAATTCTGATTAAATTGTTTGTTTTTTTCGTCGTTCTTAAATTATTTTTCTTTAAGGATTTTTTAAAAACAAACTTTTCAACGGATGAGGAACGGACAGAATATATCCTTGATGAACTTTCTAAATAATTTTCAAATATGCTGGAAAATGTTGATTTATCATTGGTGAACTGGTCAAGGGGCCAGTTTGCATTAACAGCCATGTATCACTGGTTGTTCGTGCCGCTAACGCTGGGGCTTTCTTTTATTATAGCGATTATGGAAACCACTTATTATCGAACAGGAAGCCTTGAATGGAAAAAGATAACCCGTTTCTGGATGACCCTGTTCGGAATAAACTTTGCAATTGGAGTGGCCACTGGTATCATATTGGAATTTGAATTTGGTACAAACTGGTCAAAATATTCGTGGTTTGTGGGTGATATTTTTGGAGCACCTCTGGCGATAGAAGGTATTCTGGCTTTTTTCCTGGAGTCGACTTTTGTTGCTGTAATGTTTTTTGGATGGAACAAGGTTAGCAAACGATTTCATTTAATTTCCACCTGGCTGGTTGCTTTTGGTGCAAATCTGTCTGCTCTCTGGATTCTGGTTGCCAACGCATGGATGCAGTCTCCCGTGGGAATGGAATTTAACCCTGAAACAGCTCGTAACGAAATGGTTAATTTCTGGGAAGTATTGTTTTCTCCAACAGCCGTGAACAAATTTCTTCATACCATATCTTCGGGGTTTATTCTGGCTTCTGTTTTTGTGGTTGGAATCAGCGCATGGTTTATGTTAAAAAAACGTCAAATATCTTTTGCACGGAAAAGCATCGTTGTAAGTGCAACATTTGGTGTTTTGGCTTCTCTCTATGTAATTGTAACCGGTGATAGTTCTACCCGAAACATTGCGAAGTATCAGCCAATGAAATTTGCAGCAAGCGAAGGACTATATTATGGTCAGGAAGGAGCGGGGCTGGTTGCCATCGGTTTGATGGCTGCCTCAGAAGAGCAAATGGGTGATGAGAATATAAGAGACTTCATGTTTAGCATTGAATTTCCAAATCTTCTGTCCTACATGGCATATGGAAGCTGGCAGGCATTTGTTCCCGGAGTGGTGGATCTCATTGATGGGAATGAAAAACATAACATAATGCCCGCGGATGAAAAAATTGAGCGAGGTAAAATTGCCCGTACCCTGCTTGGCGATATTAAACAGGCAAAGAATGACGGAGATATGGTAAAGCACGATCAGTTGGTGGAAAAGTTTAAATCAGAAGATTTCAAGGAAAACTATTTCCGGTACTTCGGTTATGGTTTTTTAAATGATTCATCCAGCCTGATGCCAAATGTACCGCTTACTTTTTACAGTTTTCACCTGATGGTAGGACTGGGATTTTATTTTCTTGTATTAATGGTAATGGTGCTGGTGTATGCTTTAAACAAAGAACTGGTAAAAAAACGCTGGTTGTTGTGGATTGCGTTGTTCACGATTCCTCTGCCATATATTGCCGGTCAGGCAGGATGGGTAGTGGCAGAGGTTGGCAGACAACCCTGGGTAATACAGGATTTGATGCCAACAATCGCGGCGGTTTCGAATATTGATGCAACAGCAGTGCAAACCACATTTTGGCTATTCCTGGCCATCTTTACTACTTTGCTCATTGCTGAAATTGGAATAATGACCAAACAAATAAAACTCGGACCTAAAGAAGAAGGAGAATAATATTATGTTTGAAAATGCTTCATATTTATTTTTACAGCAATACTGGTGGGTGATTATTTCGTTGCTTGCCAGTGCCCTGGTTTTTTTAATGTTTGTACAGGGCGGGCAAACCCTTATTTATACCCTGGGTAAGGATAAAGACGAGAAAGACATGCTGGTGAACGCCCTCGGCAAAAAGTGGGAATTAACATTCACGACACTGGTAACCTTTGGAGGTGCTTTTTTCGCTTCATTTCCATTGTTTTATTCAACCAGTTTTGGTGGTGCTTACTGGGTTTGGATAGCCATATTGTTTTGTTTTATTATTCAGGCTATATCTTATGAATATCGCAGTAAACCAAACAATTTTCTTGGTGCCCGCACATATGAAATTTTCCTGTTGATTAATGGAGCCGGAGGAACGATTCTTATCGGTACTGCCGTGGGAACCTTTTTTACAGGGTCGATGTTTTCGGTGGATGATATGAACTTTTCACAGTGGGAAACACCTTCCCATGGCCTGGAGGCCGTTTTAAATATTCAAAATGTGGCTTTAGGCTTGAGTGTATTCTTTTTGAGCAGAATTCTGGCAATATTGTATTTTTTGTATAACATAGATGATGATCAAATTCGAAACAGAAGTAAAAAACAACTGATATACAATGCTGTACCGTTTCTCGTGGTTTTCCTGTTTTTTGTGATCAGACTCATGGTAATTGATGGGTACGCATATCATCCGGAGACGGGGAAAGTTTTTATGGAGCCAAATAAATATCTCGATAATTTTATCCAAATGCCGCTAATTTCCGTTATTTTTCTTGCGGGAGTAATACTTGTATTGTTTGGAATTTTTAAAGGGCTAATAAATTTATCAAAAAAAGCATTCTGGTTTGCCAGTGCAGGAACAGTACTTACCGTAATGGGTTTATTTCTGAACATTGGATTTAACAACACATCGTTTTATCCCTCAAGTTTCGATTTGCAAAGTTCCTTAACGATTGAGAACAGTTCATCAAGTGAATACACCCTGACGGTCATGAGCTATGTATCCTTGTTTGTACCTTTTATTATTGCATACATTGCATACGCCTGGAGGGAAATAAGTAAGGAACCTGTGAAAAGAAATGAAATGAAAAACACCTATTAAAATAATATTATGTACTGGACATCAATTTTATATTATCTTTCGTGGCCGGCATTTATCGTCATAAGCTATTTTGTTGTTGTTTTTGTGCTTAAAAAGGCCAATATGTATGCAGATACATCGGAGGATTAATTTCTGTTCGCAGTTTTTTCTTAATACACTTGCGGTTTTACTTAATTAAACACAGCATATCTGCATTTGGTCAATTATTGGATCATTCCAACGAACCAAAGTGTGGATTATTAGTTACTTTATTCGTAAATTTGATCGGAAAACCATTAATTTATCCCAAGATGAAACAAACCTCCGACAAATCGGAGCAAGCTATCCGCCAATTGTCGGACAAGTTGTCTGAGATAATTACTGAGGCACACACTACCAAGATTGAAATAAGTGCCAAATTTCAGGCTTGGTCACAAATTTTAAACATATGAAAACAGGAAAATTGAAATTATTGTTTTACGGGGCCTTTTTTATGGCAATTTTTAGCTGTACTAAAGAGGATCAGAGTATACCTTCCGATATCATTATTGAAAAAGATATCGTTATCAATAATAATCTTCGTTCACTTAATGGAAAAATTGCAAAGATGCATCATAACGTTCCATTGGTTTCATTTACAGACAGGAGGCTTAAGAGCGGAGGATATGCAGAAGATCCAAACATTGAAGAAAATTTTGCTTTTACACTGATTGCAGAATCATTATCCCCTGAATATGAAGGTAGGACAATACAGGCTACGCACGTCGATATTTACGATAACTATGCATTTGTAAGCTTTAATATGAAGGGAGCAGAATACCTGGGTGGTGTACAGGTTTTTGATGTTAGCATTCCTGAAAATCCAATGATTATTTCTGAAGCCATCCTGCCCCATATTGATGTTAGTTCTCTGGAATACTTTGGTAATAAGCTTTTTCTGGCAGGTGCCTATGATCCTACCGTTAATGACACTACCTATACAACACCAGCGGTGATTGACATTCTTAACCTTAATTCTGCAATGCAAATCACGGGCACAGATACCATCATTGATATTTCAAGTTATGTTGGTACAGATATAACTGTTGGTAATTCAGATGGTTCTACTATGATAATGTGCACTACAGGCGATAATGGAGGGTTGATGATTTACAATGCTTCAACATTTTCCATGGAATTTGAAGAAGAATTACCGGATGCCCGGGCTGTTCAGTTGTACGATGGAAAAGCATATGTCCTTAAAAATAACCCGGGCGAGATTGTTGTATATGAAAATAATACCGTTTTGGTAAAATACCCTCTCCTCGCAAATCTCACCCCCGATTCAAAATCGGAATTGGATGTAAACGACCAAGGCATTTTTGCAGCTATGAATGCCGGAGGTCTGCAATATCAAAAAGAAGATGGCACAAATGTTCAGCTTATCCCAAAACCGCATATTATTGAAGGAGAGTTGGAGGAGAATTATGTTACCAACAGTGTTACTGTAAATAATGAACTGGTATTAATTGGAAATGGTGGTGCAGGTGTTTATGTAGGTTACGTATCGGAGCAAAGCAATGATAGCATTGTTTTACTTGGTAAAATGAAATTTGAAAGATCAGAGTCGGTTAATTTTGTGCATTCTGAGGATAATCTGATTTTTGTGGCCTCGGGGTTGGGAGGTCTTAAGATTTTGACCTATGAACTTGAAGAACCTTATGAGTTGAAAACATGCAGAACAGACATTGGGGATATTAAAGGGTTTTTGCCGGAAAATGTGAATAACATGGATGCACATCCTGAATATTTTTTGGATACCCTTGATTTTAGCGTGGTACTAACCAAAGAAACCGACGTTTTTATTGAGTTTTTGCACGAAGGTGCCGGATACCGTAATACCTTTGGCTATTATACCTACACCCTCGGTAATCCGCCCGATTCAGATGAACAGATTACTCAGAACATTATTTTTAAGGAAATAAACGGTGATCCTGGAGGAACCCCTAAAAACGTAAAGTATCAGGTAGGTAATGCCCCATTTCCTGAGAATACAGTAATTGGCTTTTATGTGATTGTAAACAACATCGATAATTCAGGTAATCTTACCGGCGGTGATTATACGCTTTATTCGGATAAACAATTGAATGATGGTGAAGTTCAACAATTTACCCTGATGTATGATGACGATTGCAAGGACTTGATCCTGACCTTTGAAGATATATTGTTGCCACTTGGTGATCGGGACTTCAATGACGGCGTATTTATCATTTCCGATAATCCGACAGATACCATTGTAAATACTTCATTTGATCTTTCAAAAGTTCCTGTTACAACTGAACTGTAATGGTTACGTATATCCGGATTCAGAAGTACCTGACGAATGAAAAGTGTGGATTCATATAGTATGTGATAATCAAATACACCCCGTATATATCATTGAAAAACAATTCATTATAACGGTTTGTTAATAACTTGTTAACAACTCCATGTGAAATGTTTGTAAATGTGCATGAAGTTCAATTTTCGATTGATCCATTAATTGTAAATTTGAACGTTTATTGAAAAATTATGTGTATAATTGTATACTGTAGTATTTAAAAATCAATCATTTTTATGGCAAAAGTAATTGCACTGGCAAATCAAAAAGGTGGTGTAGGGAAAACCACGACAGCAATAAACCTGGCTGCCAGTCTGGCGGTTTTAGAGAAAAAGGTTTTAATTATTGATGCAGACCCACAGGCAAACGCAACATCAGGTACCGGATTTGACGTAAGAAGTATAAAAACGAGTATTTACGAATGTCTGGTAGATGATGTTGATCCAAATGGAATTATACTAAATTCCGAAATCGAAGGACTGGATCTTCTGCCCTCGCACATTGACCTGGTAGGAGCAGAAATTGAAATGCTCAATATGCCCAACCGGGAGAAAATGCTCAAACATTTAATAAGCAAAATCAATAACGAATATGATTATATATTCATAGATTGTTCACCTTCGCTTGGGTTGATTACGGTGAATGCCCTGTCAGCAGCAGATTCGGTGATGATTCCCGTGCAATGCGAGTATTTTGCACTCGAAGGTTTAGGTAAATTATTGAATACAATAAAAATTATTCAGGGGAGATTAAACACAGCCCTGGAGATCGAGGGATTTGTTCTCACGATGTATGACGCACGATTGCGCCTTTCAAATCAAGTGGTTGACGAGGTTAAAAAGCACTTCCAAATGATGGTGTTCGATACCATTATCCAGCGGAACATTAAGCTTAGCGAGTCTCCAAGTTTTGGCAAGCCGGTTGTATTGTATGATGCCGAGTCAAAAGGAGCAATTAATTACCTGAATCTTGGAAAAGAGTTGTTGCAAAAAAACGATGAAACAAAAATCAGCAATAAAGAGAAAATTATTGAGGAATAAATAAATAAAATGGCAAAAAAAAATGCATTAGGGCGTGGGCTGGGCGCGTTAATCGATGATGGGAAAATTGAAAATCCCGAACGAGAGGGTGGAAACATAGCCCCGGCTGACATCATCAACGAGGTCGAACTGGATAAAATTGATGTAAACCCTTTTCAGCCACGTAACAACTTTGATGAAGAAGCACTTGAGGAGCTGGCCGAATCTATCAGGGAACTTGGTATTATCCAACCTGTTTCGGTACGGTTGCTTGAGAATGGGAGATACCAGTTAATTACTGGTGAAAGGCGCATCAGGGCTGCCAAAAAGGTAGGTATTACGACAATTCCTGCTTACATAAGGGAAGCCAATGACCAGTCCATGCTTGAAATGGCTTTGGTGGAGAATATTCAGCGTGAAGACCTGGATGCCATTGAAGTTGCCATTAGTTATCAGCGATTAATTGAAGAATGTGACCTGACACAGGAAAATTTAAGTCAGCGCGTCGGAAAAAAAAGAGCAACAGTTACCAATTATCTTCGTTTGCTTAAATTACCTGCTGAAATACAACTGGGCATTCGTGGTCGTGATTTATCCATGGGCCATGCCCGAACACTTGTCAATGTTGAAGACCCTGATATACAATTGCAAGCCTATCAGAAAATCCTGTCTGATGAGCTATCTGTAAGGAAAACAGAAGAACTTGTCCGTAATCTGAAAGAAAAAAAGGAGCAGCCAGCTCCGGATCCTCAGCCAAAACAGGATTTACCTGCAGAATACACGGAGTTAAAAAATCATTTGTCCGAATTCTTTAGTTCAAAAGTAGAGTTCAAACGTAACAACGACGGGGCAGGTAAAATTGTTATTTCTTTTAGTTCAGATGAAGACCTGGAACGGATCATTGCTATTCTTGATAAGTAAAGCAAAATAATGTTCGTGCATTATGGTTCATCCTTACTCATTCCAAAAAATTCATCATCAATAAAAAAAACCCGCTTTCTGCGGGGGCATTTTTGGGTGGAAGACCGGATTCGAACCGGCGACCCCCAGAACCACAATCTGGTGCTCTAACCGACTGAGCTACATCCACCGTGTTTATTTAACATTCTTTAATGGGTGCGCAAAGATAATAATATTTTATGAAAAAAATAATCATATATTTTGTTTTATATTTGCGCTTTTAAATAGCTGAGCTTGCTTGGTCATAAAACCCTGCTTCAGCTCTCATTATCAATTAAATAATTTCAATTATCTAACACTTTCATAATTTGAAAACCCGCCATCGCGTTAATAATGTTTCAGGCCTGCAGACCTTCCACATACTTAGGTTTACTACTTTCTTACTGATAAGTGTCATTTTCACAAAAAGTGGACTTTCAACCCATGATCTTGGAAATTTTGAAATCCTGTTATTCATTGCAAGTGTAGTAAGTTATTTTTGGATGACCGGGTTAATTCAATCATTTCTTCCGCTTTATAACAACAATGCATCTTTCCCGGGTGATAAAATTGACACCGAACACCGGTCACCAGAAATTTTCAATGCCTTTCTGCTGATTACATTATTTAGCGTATTCATTTTCATTTTTGGTCACCTCATTAAATACAATGTTTACGTGTTTAATAAAATGAGTACCATCCCGCATGTAAACCTGCTGCTCATTTACATCTTAATCAGCAATCCGTCGCACATGATTGAGTACATCTACTTACTCAGAAATAAATCTGCACAGATTGTTCGTTACGCTTTGGTAACCAACATTTTACAGCTAATTGTTACAGCAGGCCCTGTTTTGCTTGGCTATGGAATCGGGGAGGCAATGTGGGGATTAATTTTTATTTCCTTCGTCCGCTACCTTTGGTTACTCGCGCTTTTAAAGAAATACGCTGAATTTACCATATCATGGCCCTTTATGAAGTCACATCTTTACCTGGGTTTGCCGCTGATTTTCAGCACCCTGTTGAGTGGTTCGGCACAATACATTGATGGACTGGTAGTTGCTTTAAAATATGATAGTGAAGCATTTGCTCTTTTTCGGTATGGAGCCAAAGAACTACCTCTGGTAGTTATGTTGGCAACGGGATTGCACAACGCCATGCTGCCCGAGTTTTATAACGACGCAAAGGCAACACAATCATTGAGCGATGTTCGCAGGAAATCTGCCCGCCTGATGCATATCCTTTTTCCCGTATCAACTGTATTTCTGTTTTTTAGTGACTTCATCTATCCTCGTTTATTTAATGAAAATTTCGGCCGTAGCTCTGATGTGTTTATGATCTACATATTACTAATTGTGAGTCGATTACTTTTCCCTCAAACCATTTTGATTGGCCTGAAAAAAACACGTGTTATTCTCATTGTTTCAATTTTTGAAATTATACTGAACATTGGTCTAAGCATTTATCTTTCGCAATTTTACGGATTGGTTGGAGTTGCCCTGGCAACGGTGATTGTATTTCTTGTAGAAAAATTTGTGCTTATTGGCTTTAATTACGGAAAGCTAAACATTAAACCAAATCAATATATACCTGTCCGGTTATATTTGTTTTACAGCAGCCTTATCATCCTTGTTTTTGTGCTTATTGACCGGGATATCATCATGGTATTCGGAAGGTAATGGTAAAAATCATTCTTACTAAAAAAGAAATTGTGTATTATAGCAAATCAGTTTTACTGAAAATGTGTGAATGATGAACTCACTGCAAAAATATTTCTCAACTTTCAGAAAAAACATTATTGGTGTTGATACCTCCTTTGAATCACCCTACGGCATAAAACCCATCGTTTATGGCGACTGGGTAGCCAGTGGAAGGCTTTACAGGCCGATTGAAAATAAAATTGCTGACACATTCGGGCCCTTTGTTGCAAACACTCACACCGAAAGTACCATTACCGGTACTAAAATGACGATAAGTTACCACCATGCACATCACCTGATAAAAAACCATGTCAATGCCGGGCCAAATGATATCATTATTACCGCAGGATTCGGGATGACCACCGTGGTAAATAAACTTCAGCGAATCCTGGGATTACGGTTTAATAATTTCTTTATAAAAAAAGATCACATGAAAGAAATTGAAAAACCGGTAGTTTTTATAACGCACATGGAACATCATTCAAACCACACCTCATGGATGGAAACCATCGCAGATGTCGTACTGTTGAAACCCGATAAAGATTTACTTATCGATCTTAACGAACTGGAAAACCAGTTACAAAAATACAAAGACCGGAAATTTAAAATCGGGGCATTTACAGCTTGTTCAAATGTTACCGGTATTCATACGCCATACCATACCATGGCAAAAATCATTCATCGTTATGGCGGTATTTGTTTCGTTGATTTTGCTGCTTCAGCCCCGTACAATGAAATCAACATGCACCCGAAAGATCCGATGGAAAAACTGGATGCAATATACTTTTCACCGCATAAATTTCTCGGAGGGCCGGGATCATCAGGAGTGCTCGTATTTGACAAAGATTTGTACCATACTGATGTACCTGACAACCCTGGAGGTGGTACCGTTGACTGGACTAATCCCTGGGGAAAATACAAATATGTGGATGACATTGAAGCCAGGGAAGATGGAGGTACACCGGGATTTCTGCAGGCCATCAAAGCAGCATTGGCCATTGACCTCAAAAACCACATGGGCATTAACAATATACTCGCTCGTGAGAAACAACTGCTGGATAAGGCCTTTTTTAGTTTAAAGGAAATACCGGGTATCTGCATTCTGGCGGAAAATGAACACGACCGTCTGGCCATTATTTCATTTTACCATCCTGCCATCCATTTCAATTTATTTGTACAACTATTGAACGACCGGTTTGGTATTCAAACGAGGGGAGGTTGCGCCTGCGCAGGCACATACGGACATTTCCTGCTCGAGGTTAGCCATAATATGTCCCGACATATAACCGACAAAATCAACCATGGTGACCTTTCTGAGAAACCTGGCTGGGTGCGCTGGTCGATGCATCCGACAACCACCGATGAAGAAGTGGATTATGTTCTTGATGCGATCGACCAGATTGTGAATAATTTTGATCAATGGAAAAACGATTATATTTACATACGTAAAAAAAATGAGTTTATCCATAAAAACTTGCATGAATCAGGGCATGAATTTTTAACATCCTGGTTTGACATAAACAGTCGATTGTAAATAATTTTTAAATTAATAAGGTTAACTGATACATATGAATATTTCGCCTGTTACTGATAAAAACACTAAAAAAGAATTTCTTGATGTTGCCCGGGAAATATACAAAAACGATAAAACATGGGTATGCCCGTTGGATGTTGAAGTAGAAAACGTTTTTAATCCTGAAACCAATCAAAGTTTCAAGAGCGGAGAGGCCAGACGATGGGTATTGAAAAACAGCAAAGGAAAACTCATTGGACGAATCGCGGCTTTTTACGATGAAAAAAAAATGAATGTGAACAACCGACAGCCGACGGGCGGAATTGGTTTTTTTGAATGCATCGATGATATGGAGGCATCGGAACTGTTGTTTGATACTGCAAAAAATTGGCTAAGTGAGAAAGGTATGCAGGCCATGGACGGGCCAGTTAATTTTGGAGAAAATTATTTTTTCTGGGGATTGCTGGTTAAAGGATTCGTGCAACAGGCGTACGGAATGCAGTACAATCATCCGTACTATCAAAAATTATTTGAAAATTACGGTTTTCAAACTTATTTTGAGCAGTACAGTTATCATGTTGATCTCAGCAGACCTTTCAACGATCGACAGGTGAGATTTGCCGAATACATCGCCAGTAAGCCGAATTTTACATTCGAGCATTTTTCTTTTAAAAATCGTGATAAATACATTAAAGATATCGTTGATACGTTTAATTCGGTTTGGTCACAATTTCATGAAAGTTATACACCGCTCACATTCAACGACATTGAGACCATGGTGCAAAATGCAAAACCCATTCTCGAAGAAGAATTTATTTGGTTTGCTTACAATGAAGGCCAGCCCATTGCTTTAATGGTTGCATTGCCTGATGTGAATCAACTGATAAAAGGATTTAAAGGAAAGCTTACATTTATAAATATACTGCGTTTCCTTTATCGTAAACTGACAAAAACTGTGAGTAGATCACGACTTATGATTGCAGGCATTCATCCGGACTTTCAGACTTCAGGTATCCTTGGTGCCCTGTTTTTACGATACGCATATGCCATTAAAGCCAAAAAGCAATATAAAGAATTAGAACTTTCATGGGTTGGTGATTACAATCCAAAAATGATGAGCATTTACAGACATCTTGGTGGTGTGAGGGAGAAAACACACGTTACCTACAGGTATTTGTTTGATAGAAATGCCCCGTTTGAGAAATTTGGAGGTGATTCTGAAACAGGACAGAGCAATAAAATATAAAAACACTTTTGAATCTCAATAAGTTTATATACCTTTGCAATCCAATAATTTTTGAGTATAAAATTAAATAAGTCATGAAACAGACCATCCGCCAATTGTCGGACAAGTTATCTGAGATAATTACTGA
>CAZAMT010000016.1:0-31026 GCA_964486145.1 uncultured Bacteroidales bacterium | reverse complement strand
GTTACAAATAAGCTTAATAGAATGAGACTTTTTTTCATGGAAACGTTTTTATGAAGTTTGCAATAAAATTAGGTTTTTTTCTGAAATTTCAAATACTCCTGTATATTTCATTGAATTGCTGATATGTTATATTCAGCTTTTTTTAACATGCAGTTCATTGTTTTTAATGTGTATCAAAGCAAATTTATCATTTTTAAATGGATTCGGATTGCCCATCTTTACTACCACAAATATCTTTAAGATGTAACATTTTCATTCGTTCTGTGGTGATAAAATCTACACATCCACACCCAGTGTTTTTCTAATCAGAAACCCTATTCCAAATGTTAAAAGGGCAACTCCCATGCTGATTGCCGCCATTTCAGTAAACCTTTTTTTGAATGAAAAATTTTTTGCAACGGCAAGATAAAAATTAAACAGAAAGATGATGAGCAAAGCAATTGCAAGGGTTATGCCAAGACAGGTCATATAGTTTTCAAGGATGAAATAAGGCATAATGAGTAAAATAACTGTAATTATATATGCCAGGCCGGTATAGGTGGCAGATTTAATTGCATTCCTGGAATTTTCTTCTGAACGATTTGATAAATATTCGGAAGCGGCCATTGAAAATGACGCGGCAATACCTGTTATCAGTCCGGCAAGTCCAATGATTTCAGTATTCTGGAGGGCAAATGTTAATCCGGCCAATGTACCGGTTAACTCCACCAGGGCATCATTCATTCCCAAAACAATGGAGCCGATAAAATCAAGACTTTCTTCGTGGATTAAGTCTAATAATTCATTTTCGTGTCTTTCTTCATCATCGGCAATTTCTTTTGCTTCCGGAATGTACGTTGTCAGATGTTTATAGTCAAACTGGGCATTTTCTTCGCCACGTTCCATCAGTTTAACTCCAAATGTCAACCCAAAAATCATGGACAACCAGTAGTAAAACCATATTTTAAGCCTGGAAGGTCTTATTTTACGATGGGTTATAGATTCCCAAAACTTGTAATGCCGGAGCTCATCATCGGAAATTGCTATCAGTTTTAGGCTGTTATCATGGTTTTTAACTTTTTTGGCTAATTTTCTATAAATATAATGTTCGGTAATTTCGTTTTTCTGAGAGATAAGTATCTGTTTGTAGATCTTTTTTGGTAAATTATGTTCCATTTTTTAATGGTATTGAAAATCTTCCAAAATTTAAAAAAAAATTTAGGTTTATGTTCCTTTTTATTGTTTCTTGCCCCACAAAGCTTTATTTTGAAAGAATTTAAATAAACACAATCATAATTTTAACATGAAATCAATACCTGCATTTACCTGGGGCGCATTCATCCTTTTATTTAATGGCTGCATGGAGTCTAAACAGGAACTTAAATTACAAATACAATTATAAATATGAAGTTTATTGAGTTGGCAAAAATCAGGTATTCGTGTCGCAAATACGATGGTAAACAGATTGAAGAGGATAAACTAAACCAGGTTATTGAAGCAGGCAGGTTGGCTCCTTCAGCGGTAAATTTTCAACCATGGAAATTTGTCGTAATCAGGGAATCTGTAAATCTTGATAAGATTAGATCAACTTACCATCGGGAATGGTTTGCATCTGCACCTTGTGTGATTGTTGCTTTGGGGGATCATGAACAATCATGGAAGCGAAAAAGTGATGGAAAAGATCATTGCGATATTGACGTTGCTATTGCCCTTGATCATATGACATTGCAAGCTACCGATGTTGGTCTTGCTACGTGCTGGGTATGTAACTTTGATAAGCAAAAGCTAATGGAGGTGCTAAAACTGCCCCAAAATCTTGAACCTGTAGCCCTTTTACCTATCGGTTATCCTCTGGATAATCCGGATGTAAACCGTCATAACACAAAAAGAAAAACATTTGATGATGTTGTTTTCTATGAAAAGATCAGTGACTAAACGACAACGCATGCGCAATACAAATAAGCTGTGGAGTAAAGTACACATTTACGCGGAGTATCTGCGCCAATACACCCAACCAACTTTTTTATCCGGGCTTTCCTGAGTATTAGAATTCATCTGGACATATTAATTTACAGTTTCGGGCATCTGAAAAAAAATATTGAAAATCAAATAAGTAGTGAAAAGAAACGATTTGTTCATAATTATTTAAAGTTTACTTATTTAAAACTGATTCAAATTATTCCTATAATTGCATTAAATATTAAATGTAACCATAAAAGTAAAAGTAATGATAAAATTAACCGGATTTTACCAGATTGGATTATTAGCTGTGGCAGGATTTTTTTTCTCGTGCACACCTTCCACGAATAAAAGCACCGCAGTTACAAAAGAAAAGGAGTATCCGAAAAACATCATTCTTATGATCGGCGACGGAATGGGTGTAACCCAGGTTTATGCAGGTATGACCGCTAATAAAGGTAATTTAAATTTGGAAGAAACGCAGTATGTAGGTTTAATCGAAACATATTCAGCCAGTAATTACATTACCGATTCAGGAGCTGGCGGAACAGCAATAAGCATTGGTAAGAAAACATACAATGGTGCCATTGGTGTTGATAAAGATACAGTTCCACACAAAAATATTCTGGAAATATATGATGAAAGCGGCAAAAGTACAGGGGTGATTTCAACCAGTTCAATCACCCATGCAACACCGGCATCTTTTATCGCACATCGTAAATCCCGGCATGATTACGAAGGAATTGCGGAAGATTTTTTAAAATCACCTGTGGATGTCTTCATTGGTGGGGGATTTAACCATTTTACAGAACGGGAAGATCAGCGGGATCTTACCACGGAACTTGAAGAAAAAGGATTCGATGTTTATTATGACATAGATTCCGCTCAATCTTCAAATAAAAATCAAATCGCGGTATTCACCGCCGAAGAACATAATCCTCCTCAAATGGAGGGTAGAGGAGAAATGCTGGTTGAAGCTACCAAATTGGCTATTAACAAATTGTCAACCGATGAGGATGGTTTTTTTCTAATGGTTGAAGGCAGCCAAATCGATTGGGCAGGACACGACAATAATTTGGAATATGTTATTTCTGAGATGCTTGATTTTGACAGAGCCATCGGGGTAGCGATGGATTTTGCAAAGAAAAATGGTGAAACACTGGTAGTGATAACTTCTGATCACGAAACCGGAGGACTGGCTTTAACTGGAGGAAATATGGAAAGCGGGGAAGTGGAAGGTGTATTCTCAACCGGTGGACACACCTCGGTAATAGTGCCGGTGTTTTCATATGGTCCGGGGGCAGATGTTTTTTCAGGAATTTATGAAAATACGGATATATTTAACAAATTGCATCACCTGCACCAAGGCAACGAATAAAAAACGAAATCTTTTTAATGGTATATCGTCAATTACTAATTGCCTTGCTGGTTCTTCTTCATAGCGAATGTGATGATGAAAAACTAATTGAGTTTACCGGTAAACAAGGCAATTACAAAGTGGTGACTACCATAAACCTTCCTGATATCGTCGAAGAAACCTCAGGATTACAGGTAATGGATTCATTGGTTTTAACCATCAATGATAGTGGAAACGATCCCGTTATTTATGGTTTAGGAATATCAGACGGCAAACTTAAAAAGTCCTGGTTCCTCAAAGATTCCGATAACAAGGATTGGGAGGATATAACTATGGATGAAGATTATCTGTATATCGGCGACTTTGGAAATAACATCGGGGCAAGAAAGAATTTGGTAATATATAAAATCCCTTTGCAAGAAATGAGGGTATCCGACAGTGTAAATGCTGAGAAAATCGAGTTTTCATTTGAGGATCAAACATCTTTTATTCCTTCCATTTATAATCACAGTTTTGATTGTGAAGCACTGATATCTGTTGGTGATAGCCTGGTGATTTTTTCAAAAGACTGGAAAAATCAGGTTACTTCCTGCTATACTCTTCCTAAAGTGGCAGGTTCATACCTGGCTAAACGAAAATTTGAATTTGAGTCTGATGGATTAATCACCGGTGCTGATTATCTTGATGAGGAGAATCTATTGGTTTTATGTGGCTACAAAAACTTTAATCCGTTTATATGGCGAATTAAAGGCATTGACTATAATGATGGTACATTTTCAAAAGCAGTCAGGTATGAATTAACTGATTATTCAGGTATACAAAACGAAGGAATAACTTTTATAACTGCAGATAGCCTTTACATGTCTTCTGAAGCAAGATATATCAAACAGAAAATCTACGTTATTCACATCAAAGATTAAACAATCGAATTTGATGGTGTTTTCAAATAAATCAACTAATTTTTCCTTTATCCGTACTAAATTTGTTGAAAGTTGCAATGATTGCAGGTTCAATACGTTTGCATATAAGACTAAATTGATTTACCATGAAGACACACCTTCTGTATTTATTTGTTTGTATCATTTTTTTGTGTAACAACCTGTTTGCACAATCACAGCAATATTCTACCGAATCAAAAGGAGCAATAAAGGCTTATGAAAATGGTCGATTGGCATTACAGTCAAGAGTTTACGATGAAGCCATAGAAAACTTCAAAAAGGCTCTTGAGAAAGATCGGGCGTTCATTGAAGCATATTTGATGCTGGGTGAGGTTTACTTCGAAAAAAAAGATTTCGATAAAGTTATTTTTTATTACGAACAGGCCATGAACCTGAATCCTGATTTTTTTCCGACCGGATATTTTGTTCTGGGCAACATGTATCTTGATAAGGGAAATTATGACAAAGCAAAAGAAAATTATGAGCATTTTTTATCAAATGAAAAAAGAAATAAAAACATAGATAAGGAAGCAGAAGAAAATATTAAACGTGCCGAATTTGGAATTCATGCTGTGAATAATCCGGTGCCTTTTCAACCTGAAAACCTCGGTGAGAAGGTCAACTCGCGTTATAACGAGTATTGGCCCAGTTTATCAGCAGATGAAAGCATGTTGGTATTTACCATTTTACTGCCAAAAGATAAAACCAACCCAAAGGTGTTTAATAACAGGCAGGAAGATTTCTATTTCTCAGTTAAAGAAGAGGATGGTTGGTCGCAGGCGAAATCAGTGGGAGCACCATTAAATTCCGGTTTAAATGAAGGAGCCCAAAGCATAAGTGCCGATGGGCGATACATGTTTTTTACCGCCTGTAATCGAAGCGATGGTGTTGGTATGTGCGATATTTATTTTTCAGAAAAGAAGGGGGATGAATGGACGGTACCTGTAAACCTCCAACGACCTGTCAATTCAAATCGCAAGGAAACACAACCTTCGGTTACAACCAATGGCCGAACATTGTATTTTGCCAGTGACCGGGGAGGCACCAAAGGTAACCTTGATTTATGGGTGAGTTTTTTGCAGGAAGATGGCAGTTGGTCAAACCCTGAGAACCTTGGAGATAAAATAAATACAAAAGGTGATGAGATGTCGCCCTTCATCCATCATGACAATCAAACATTGTATTTTTCTTCCGAAGGGCACATCGGAATGGGAGGTTATGATCTCTTTATGAGTAGACGAGATTCACTTGGTAATTGGCAGGAGCCGATAAATTTAGGCTACCCTATAAATACACACAACGATGAAATTGGCTTGATTGTTAATGCATCCGGAGAAGTAGCTTATTATTCATCAGACCGTGAGCAGAATAATAAAGACCTTTACGAATTTGAGCTTTACAAAGAAGTTCGGCCTGTTCCTGTCTCATACATGAAGGGCAAAGTTTTTAACATAGATACAAAAGAACTTCTCGGTGCCCGTTTCGAATTAATTAACCTTGAAACTGGCACCCTGGTCAGTGCCTCCCAATCAGATCCTATCACCGGGGAATTTTTGGTTTGTATCCCTACCGATAAAAACTATGCACTGAATGTAAACAGACGTGGTTATTTGTTTTATTCGGATAATTTTGAGTTGGAAGGAGTTCATGAGAAAATCGATCCTTACATGGTTGACATTCCTTTAACTCCATTACGTGCCGGAAAGAAAATAGTATTGCGCAATGTTTTCTTTGAAACCGACTCATTTACCTTGCAACCGGAATCGAAGGTTGAGCTGGACAAAATTGCCGAATTAATGGAGTTGCATCCCACAATGAAAGTTGAGATTAGTGGCCATACAGATGACGTTGGCACTGAAAACTACAATATGGAACTTTCCGAGAACCGCGCAAAATCTGTAGTTTTCTACCTGCGAAGGAAGGGTATACGTATCGACAGGATGATTTATAAAGGCTATGGAGAGAGTCAACCCATTGCTGACAATGAAACGGAACCAGGTCGGGCAAAAAATCGGAGAACAGAATTAAAAGTAATAGAAATGTAGCATCAACGTTTATTTCAATGGAATACACTGGAACCGTTTGCCTCGCGCTTTCGCAACGCAAAATGATGAGCTGCAGGTTATCGTAACTTTTTTTGAAACCTTTCTAATTGGCTGATTTAATAGTAACATTCAGATTATTAATCTGTTACAGATTTAATAATTTTTTAACTTGCAGATTACAATTCGGTTTTGTATTTTAACACTCCAAAAAAAATCATATCGGGTTTGGATAATTTTATGAAATTTCAACATTACACAAGTTCTTTACATCCCATGGATTCATCTTTTATCCAGCCATTCTGGTAATTTATAAACCATGACCAGCCTTAAAAACAATCTAAACCAAACCCTCGATTTTTCCAGTAACCAGCAAGCATTTAGTTTTCTTGATAATTATCTCCATACACCTTATGATGTATTTAATTCCATAAAGGATTTGATTGTTCTTTACAATCATAATTTTGAAGTGATTTGGGCGAATCAATCAGCGCAGGAACTCTTTTCCAAAGAAAAGCAATGCTTGGTTAAAGTAAAATGCAATCAAATTTGCAGTGCTGTTAATTATTGCGATCAATGCTCGGTCAAACAAGCTTATGAGACAAAACATATTTGCGAAAACCAATGGATATCTGACGACGGAAAGGTATGGAAAAATACCGCTTTACCCCTGATGAATGAAGAAAAGACCATTTCAGGGATCCTTGAAATCCGCAAGTTGGTTTCAGAAGGCATAAATCAACATGCCGGTACGAAAAAACCATGTAAGGATGAAGAACTTTCAGAACTGCCACACACCGCTGTACATGTTCGATTGAATTTACATGGAAAATGTCAGTATGTTAGCCCCAATTTCCGTAACATTCTGGAAGAACAACGAACCGAAGTAACAGGTCAGTCTTTTGAATTATTTGTAGATGACGCAGATGTTCTGTTGATCAGGAATGCATTGGAACGGTTAAAATTCCCACCATTTTTGACTCATTTTGAATGTAGAATGTTAACCTGTGAAGGCATTAAATGGTATTCGTGGAGCGGACAAACCAAATTAAATGACCACGGGGATATTTCTTCTATATTTTTAACAGGTCAGGATATCTCAAGACAAAAAGCCGTTGAGGAGGAGTTGATCCAAAAGAATAAGGCATATGAAAAACTTAATGAGCAATTAATCCTGCAAAACGAAAATTATGAAAAAATAACGAGGGAACTGCTCAAACGGAACAACCAGATAGAAGATTTGTATCACAGGCTCAAGGAAAGTGAGGAGCAATTCAGGAATATGTTTGTAAAACATTCTTCAATAATGTTTCTTTTTGATCCTGAAACTTACGAGATAATTGATTCCAATTTCGCTGCACAATATTATTACGGGTTTACGGAAGATGAATTTCTGGCAAAAACATTAATGGACATTAATGTTTTAGGCAAAGAAGAAATTCAACAACGATTTAAGAAAGCAGAGGAGCGTAAACACCAATGTGTATCCTTTAAACATAAACTTGCCAGTGGCCATGTTCGTGATGTGGAGGTATATTCAGTTCCTATTCTGCACAAGGATGAGGAGGTGAGTTTTTCAATCGTTTATGATGTTACAAAAAGGAAAAAGGCTGAGAAAAAATTAACGATATCGAAGAAAAAACTGAAAGAAGCAAATGATTCGAAAGATAAATTTTTTTCCATCATTGCCCATGACTTAAAAAATCCTTTTAACGCTCTAATTGGGTTGACTGATTTTCTGGAGGTTAATGGAAATAATATCTCCAGCAATCATATGAAGGAACTGATCCATACCATGGGAGAGGTATCAAAACAAGGTTACAATTTACTGGAAAATCTCTTGCAATGGTCAAGAACACAGATGAGTAATCTTAAGGTATTGATTGAACCGGTGAACCTGGGAGAAATTATTCATGAGAACATTCTGCTCCTGAAAAATAATGCAGAAGCAAAGGGAATCACGATCACTTGTGACGATTGTACAAATGTCAGAGCAATGGGCGATGCGAATATGATTTCCACAGTGATAAGAAATTTATTGGCAAATGCAATTAAGTATTCATACAGAAATGGTAATATAATTTTTCGTTGTTCCCAAAATGACAAAGATGTTTTTGTGTCAGTTGTAGACCAGGGAAAAGGAATAGAACCGGATGATCTGGAGAAACTATTTAAAATTGATGAGAATTATTCAACCCCGGGCACTGAAAAAGAAGTTGGTACCGGCTTGGGTTTGGTTTTGTGTAAGGAGTTTATTGACAGATGCAAAGGAAAATTAATGGTTAACAGCCAGCCTGGTGTGGGAAGCGAGTTTACTTTTAGTCTTCCAAAAACAGATTGATTCAGGATTCCCTTGAGCGGAATCTTTAGCTCGTGACCAAAAGGAGCAATTGCTCAGTTTAAGTTACAATCCCTTAAAAAAATGAATCCCCGACTTTCACCGGGGACCATTTCCTGTCAACTAACTATCAACTAAACCCTAATTTACGAAAAACAATTACTACTTATAAATAAACCTAAACCCTTTCGTTTTCTATGTTCAAATTTAACGATAAATATCTGTTCATTCCGTAAAATATCAGATGATTTGCATTATCTAACATGGTGATTTTAATCAATTCATAAACTGTGTTTTGAACTTTTCATGTATGGATTGTTATGGATAATATAAAATAATATATATTTTTACCTGTGAAAAAACCAGGAAGGTATAGTAAGTTTCAATTTAATTGTAATATCAGACATACATTGTAGATATAAAATCAGACATCCGTTTGAGATAGATAGAAACAGAAACTAGTAGAAATGAACAACAGGCAAAACAAAATACGTCTTGGAATTTTTCTTATCGTGAGTTTAACCGTTTTACTTACACTTATCGGGTTCTTTACAGCACGTCAGTTGCTTGAAAAAAGGGATACATATTACGTTGCTTACAGCGATGTTTCTGTTAGTGGTCTTCAGGTTGGGAGTCCGGTTAAGTATCTTGGTATAAATGTAGGTACCATTTCAGATATTAAAATTGATTCCGAAGATGTGAACAGCGTGATCGTTGAATTATCCCTTAAACCGGGCACCCCTGTTAAGGAGGATGCCCAGGCTGATATTGTTTCCATAGGAATAACCGGGTTAAAAACAATTGAGATACGCGGCGGAAGTAATGAAGTTGATTTTCTGAAGGAAAATGAGTTTATTGCTGCAGGATCTTCCATGGCGGAAGAGATAACCGGAAAGGCTGAAATAATTGCAGAGAAAGTAGAATTAGTATTAAATAACCTTCAGGATTTTACAAAACCGGATAACCTGAATAAAATTACCCAATCGGCAGATAAAATCACTGACCTTGCAATCAATGCAGACATAACCATTTCAAAAATAGATACATTGATAGATGTTAACAAGCATGCAGTTCACGAAACCATAGTTGCTGCGCATGAGATAAGTACAAAACTCAATGAATCAACTACCGTGCTTATGGCTTCCATACATAAATTTAATAAAATCATACAAAGCGATACTATCAATCAAATCATGGTCAATGTAAGGGATGTATCCAAAATACTTACAGAGACTGATTTGGAAAGATTAATTACCATTGTTGCTGATGTGGCAAATCAAACTCAGGAATTGCTTGTAAAAGTTGAACGTGACATAAACCAAAGCAGTCAGGATTTGATTGAAAGTCAAAAATTAATAAGGCTTACACTGGAAAATTTAAATGAAGCATCACGAAAAATAAATTCAGATCCTTCAATTTTGATTAGGGGCATAAGAAAAAAAAATATGCCGGATGAACAATTAACCAACTAGCCTGCCCTATTCATAAGTTATAATATGAATGTATGAAAGAGCAGAGCTTGTGCCACAGAGGCTGTATTAGCCTGATTTAGTTACACTTTCTTTACACGGAAAGGTAGTGTAACTTAATCGTAAACAGTCGGTTGTAAATAGTTTATGAAGCGAGGACAACTTGCCCCGATTTATCGTGGAAGGACTGCCTGCCCCGATATTTTTTCGGGGAGTTCAACGAAGTTAATTATTAAGGCTAGATATATGAATATTAAAACAGGTTTTCTTTTCTTGGTTTTCTTTTCACTACTTGCATTCCATGGTTGCAGCAGCAGGAAAGCTGTCGTGAAAAAATTTTATATAATTGATTTACAGGAATCAAATGATAATATTCTTTCTGATAGTCTGCCAACTATACTTAAGTATTGCGAAATTACTCCCGTAAATGTTTATCCGGCATATGCAACCACACAAATACTCGTGCGCAGTGAATCCCATGAGGTAAGGTATTTTACCTATCATGAATGGGCTGTGCGCCCGCAGGAAATACTTACCAGGCTCATGGAAGAATATTTCCGTCAGCATCGGGTATTTAAAGAGGCATCAATTAGGTTCTGGAAAAATATACCCGATGTGCAGGTAGAATCTTCTTTGTTTAACCTTGAAGTTTTTGAGGAGAATAACGATTATATGGCTCACTTAAATATTGAACTTCGTCTTATTGATAATGAATCAGGCGAAATCGTCTTAAGGCACCGGGGAAATAATTACCGTAAGCTTGATAAAAAGAACCTGAATCTTTTTGCTGCAGCAATTAGCGAAATGTTTCATCAGGAATTGAGGGAATTCTCCATTAAAGCGATGACTTTATTAAGTCCGGCAACTACACCATAGTATTTTGAAAACAAACGAAACTGTTAACGTGGATTTTATTTGGAATCAGGGCAATATAAATTGTACTCTTCAGGGAACAACGTTTTCGATTAAGGGATCACTTCAGTTTTCCAACACTACCGGCTTTATAAATGAAGTATCCAGCCGGTTGGAACATTATAATAATTCAGATCTGATATTTGATTTAAACGATCTTGAACATGCGGATAGTGCAGGGATAACTGCCGTGCATTATCTTGCAAAAAAATTAAGAAACCGCAATATCAATGTACAAATTCGTACCGATAACGACGATATTCAAAAAAAGCTGGAAATATTTAAGCCCCCGGCGCATGAAAAACCAAAAGATATTCAAAAAGCCGGATTTTTTGAACGTATCGGTGAAGGGGCGCACTACATCTGGTTTAATTTTGTGCTGAATTACATGCAATTAACATCCAATGTATTTTACTGGTCAGTTAACGATATTTTCAGGCCGAAGGCTCGTCGCAAAGGTGAATTTTTTAACCAGTCTGTATTAATTGGTGTAAATGCTATCCTTATTGTTTCGATGATGGCATTTATCATCGGATTGGTGTTGGCCTTGCAATCGGCTGTTCAACTGAGGGATTTCGGGGCAAATATTTACATCGTTGATTTAACTGTGATAGCCATGATGCGGGAAATGGGGCCTTTGATTACGGCCATTTTAGTGGCTGGAAGGAGCGGGTCGGCCATTGCCGCAGAAATAGCTACCATGAAGGTGACTTCTGAAATCGATGCATTAACCACCATGGGATTAAATCCAATAAGGTTTGTTGTAGTACCTAAAATGTACGGAAGTCTTGTTACAATGCCTTTTTTAACAATAATTGCAGATGTTATGGGTATACTTGGTGGTATGCTTGTAGCAGCGCTATACCTCGATATCACACCGTACGTGTTTGTAAATCGCATGGGGGAATCACTGTACAATAAAGATATAATCATTGGATTTATTAAAAGTTTTGTTTTTGCCGGCATTATTGTTTTAACCGGAAGTTTTTACGGTTTTCGCGTTGATAAAGGGGCAGAAGGGGTCGGTAGAGTTACAACAACATCGGTGGTGGTTTCAATATCGCTGGTTATTGTAGCTGACAGTATTTTAGGAATTTTGTTATATTGATTTAATATGGCTTCAGATCAAATTATACACGTTGAAAATCTTTCCGTAGCTTTTGATAATCATCAAATACTTGCGGATATTAGTTTTTCAACTTACAAAGGGGAGATTGCCATCATTCTCGGTACCAGCGGTTCCGGGAAAACAACAATATTAAAACACCTCTTGGGGTTGTTTCCTGTTCAACATGGTACCGTCTCTGTATTGGGTCAAAATATAGCTGAACTCACCGAGGAGGATCAGCAGCAACTTTATATGAAAATGGGAGTGTTTTATCAGAATGGTGCATTGCTGAACTCCCTTTCAGTGGCCGAAAATGTAGCGTTACCCCTGGAACAGCATACCAATTTACCTTCGGATGTTATTGAGCAAATGGTGCGAACAAAGCTAAATCTCGTAGGCTTAAACGATGCATACGATTTATATCCCTCCCAACTAAGCGGTGGCATGCTCAAACGTGCGGCCCTGACCAGGGCAATTATAATGGATCCTGTGGTTTTATTTTGCGATGAACCGGGTGCCGGACTTGACCCGGTCACCCTCGTTTCTCTTGATGAACTAATCGTTAATCTAAAACAGCAACTCGGAATGTCTGTGGTGATGGTTACGCATGAACTTGCAAGCATTCAGCGAATCGCAGACCGAATAGTTTTTATTGAAAAAGGCAGGGTTGCATTTGAAGGATCCCTGTCAGAAGCCAAAAAATCAACAATAACTCCGGTAAAAAACTTTTTTGGAATAGGTTAACACGGTTCAATTTTAACTGTTGATTAAAAATCAAATTTCATGTGTGGAAAAGAGCGTTAAGAAATCATCTGCGGATAATAAAAAATGTTAAATATGTAATATTTAAATGAAGCATTATAATTTTGTATAGTATTAAAGATAATTTTACAGAATAAACCAAAATCCTTTTCATGAGTGAATCTGTCCTGCAGGTGTTGATCAAACTTTTTTTACTCCTTGAAAACCTCCATGGAAACCAGGATTTATCAAAATACAAAGCAAATATTTTTTCCTATTTGTCCAGGTTTGGACTTCAGGTAAGTGAACAACAGGTTACCAAAACATATTTAAAATGTTGCGAAGGTATTTTAATCAGAGAGGATGCAAAAACAAGAATGGACGATTTGATTGATCAGTTTTGTGAACAGGTTGAAAATGAATTGCTTCTAAATGAAAAAATACTCATTGTTTTTTGCTTATTTGAGTATTCCCATCTCAATAATATCAAACATCAGGAAACATTAACGATAGCCGTACCCATAGCTGAAAAATGTAATTTTTCAAAACGTGAACTGGATTACATTAACAATTTCGTGGTAAATGATGACTTATCGCAATTTAATAATAACCGTTACTTAATAGTTAAAAAGAAAGATGATAAAGTTGAGGAAGGGTTAGAAGGTGCCTGGGTTGAACGAAATAAGCCACAACAGGAAGGAAGCCGGAGAATGTATAATCCGGAAATAACTGGTGCGTTTGTATTCTTATATATTCCTGAGTTTAATATCATTTCGTTTAAGTACCAGGGAGCGGGATTGTATATTTTCAGAAATACAGAAATCCGGCCAGGACATTTTTATTTCCTTGAAAACCATGATACAATTGTTAGCCAGGGAAAGATTATTCTCAATTATCGTAAGATTGCCCAGGCCGTTTTACAACAGGATCATACAGTAAGTGTTGTGTTTTCAGGTAAAAAGCTGGAATACAATCCGCGACTTGGTACAGGCAGTATCAAACGGTTTACCTTCTCTGAAAAATCAGGAAATCTTATCGGGCTGGTTAGCGAATCCAGGCAGGATAAGGTTGTTCTTTTCCAGAGCCTTTCCGGCAGGTTTAAACTTTCACATGGAACAGTATCAATAAATGGATTTGATACATATAAGGATAAGTATAAACTTCAGGGTGTTATTGGTTACCTTCCTGATGTACCTCTTTTGTTTGAGGAACTTACCATCTATGAAAATTTTTATTATCATGCAAAGCTAAACTATCGTCATATTGATCATAAACAAACTGATTTACTGATATTGAAAGTGTTAGGTGAGTTAGGTTTGCAAAATTTACAACATTTAAGATGGAACGAACATACAAAAAACGAACTGGGTAATTACCAGACAAAACTGTTGAATCTTGGTGTTGAATTGCTTCGTGATCCATATATTTTCCTTATCACAGAACCATTTAACGGACTTCAGGCAGGCGAGATTCAAAAGTTTATAAGTCTGCTTAGGGAAATATGTCTGCGCGGTAAATTAATCATTGCAACGCTAACCCCTCCTTTACTGGTAAACATCAGAGAATTTGACAAATTATGGATTTTTGATCGAAAAGGTTATCCGATTTTTAATGGCAAACCCGATAAAGTCTATTCCTATTTTCGTGAGAATTCAAAACAAAATCAAAACATCAAAGGTTTCTTTGAAAGGCGCAGAGCATTTGATTTCTGGCAGTTGATATCGGAAAAGGAAGTAAATAAAAAGGGTGAGGAAACCGAGATACGTAAAGTCCCTCCTGAGAAATGGCACCAGAAATACGTGGATGAAATTGAACCTGAAATTAAAATTCATGGATACAAAAACGTATTACCTCGTAATTTTGTCAATATTCCAGATATTGATAAACAGTTTGCACTTTATTTTTTTCGTGATTTAAAAACCCGGTTTCGAAAGTTGAATCCGTACGTTAAAAGTGTTTTGTTCACTGTCGCTCTTGCTCTAATTACATCGTTTTTTGGCAGGTTTTCGGGTAATGATGAATACATATTTTCTGAAAACCGAAATATGCTGTTTTATATTTTTGCATCAACTTTCAATGCTTTTATACTCGGAATCTGGTCGGGGAGGGAAGAGGTAAGAAAAGAATTTCGGGTAATTGACAGAGACTCAATTCTCTTGTTAAGTAAATACAGCTATCTTAATTCAAAATTTTTAATTATAACATTTATAAGCATTCTTTTAACCGGTATATATGTTATTATTGGTAATTCACTAACCGGGATCTTTTATCTGTCATTTAGTTACTGGATGGTCCTTTCCGCAGTTTCCATTTCCGGTGTTTTAATAGGATTGAACATTTCATTACTAACCTGCCCGCACAAAAGCTTAAACATTCTGCTTTCAATTATTATATTTTTTCAACTATTATTCAGTGGAAAGGTAATTCCTTATCAGAATTTCCCAAAACCTTTTAATAATCAGAAATATGTTAATATTCTCGGTGAACTTTCGGTTATCAAATGGGGATTTGAAGCACTCACCGTGGAGCAGTTTAAAACCAATAAATTTCAGGATGATTTATTTACCATCGACAGTGAATTAAGCGAATGTAATTATGAAATAAATTATCACTTATCATATCTCGACAGCCTGCTGAAAGCTAGTATTGACCTTACCAGACGGGAAAATCCGCGGCAGGAGTTGATGGAAAAACTAACTATTTTGCAAACTGAATTACTCGATTTTACAGAAAAGGAGGAATTTTTTCCGTTTGAATATATCCATGCGCTGTCGGTTAATGATTTCACTCCTCGAATTGCTTCAGAAACAGAAGATTACATTACATATCTTCAATACCGATATTATGAAAAACAACAGGAGTTGACTGACACCCGGCAGGGTGTGATCGATAGCATAGGCATTGGAAACTACCTTCAATTAAAAAGGAGATATTATAATCATCGTATTGCTCAGGAAGTAACCGGGATACAGGGGGATAATCCTATGGTTGTTGAAAATTATGACATCGTCAGAAGCTATGATCCCATTTTTAACTACCCTGATTCGGATCTGGGCCGGGCGCATCTTTATGCTCCGTTAAAACGGTTCAACGGACAATACGTTGATACATTATATTTTAATATACTTGTTATTCTATTTCTTTCTTCATTTTTATATGTTTTTTTGATGGCAGGTGGCCCTGAATATATTTCAGGATGGATTAATGCTTTGGAAAAGCGCATCAACAGAATACGACGATAATATTTATTTCATCGGATAGGAAGTTTTATTCATTAATGTCATTTTAAAATTGTTCTAATGATAAAATTTTTATTTTTGTGCGTATTTGTAAAATACGTAGCCAGTTTATTGGAATGAATTTATGAATTAATAAGGCTAAATAAAATGAAGCTAACCTTAATTGACTCGCTCATTATTTTACTGTATCTCACAGCGACAGTAGTTATTGGGTTGGTCCTGAAAAAACTTGCACAAAAAGACAAAAATGCTTACCTACTCGGGGGAAACCGACTGCCCTGGTACATGCTGGGATTATCAAATGCCTCAGGGATGTTTGATATTTCTGGTACCATGTGGCTGGTTACACTGGCTTTTGTGTATGGTCTGAAAAGTATTTGGATTCCCTGGTTGTGGCCGGTTTTCAACCAGGTTTTTTTGATGGTTTATTTATCTATATGGTTGCGCCGTTCAAATGTAACCACAGGTGCCGAGTGGATCGGTACCCGGTTTGGCAAAGGAGTGGGCAGCTCATTATCGCATGGTGTAGTTGTGGTTTTTGCCCTGATCAGTTGCCTTGGATTTCTGGCATACGGATTTATTGGTCTTGGAAAATTTGTTGAAATATTTCTACCCTGGGAATTTGTTTCGCAGTATGTTCCTATTGATATTCCCCCGAAATATGTAGCACATTTTTATGGGATCGTGTTCACAATATTTGCTACATTGTATGCGGTACTTGGTGGAATGATGAGTATTGTCTGGGCAGATGTACTTCAATATACAATTATGACCATTTCATCGATAGTTATAGGTATTATTGCAATGAACGCCCTTGCAACCCATAACCTGATTGTTCCCGAAGGATGGATGAACCCGTTTTTTGGTAAAACGCTTAACCTGGACTGGTCTGGTATTATTCCTGAAGTGAACCGGAAAATTGCTGAAGATGGATATACCTTGTTTACTGCATTTTTTATGATGATGTTATTTAAGGGCATTCTTGTAAGTATTGCCGGTCCGGCGCCCAACTATGATATGCAAAAAATTCTTGCTACAAAATCGCCATCGGAAGCCGCAAAAATGAGTGGATTCGTATCTGTAGTACTCATGCCGGTAAGGTATATGATGATAGCTGGTTTTGCAGTATTGGGTATTATTTTTTACGATAAACTGGATTTACACATTGGAGGACGCCTGGATTTTGAACAAATTTTACCATCGGCAATTAATCAGTTTGTTCCGGTAGGTTTGTTGGGTCTGTTGCTGGCAGGTCTTCTGGCGGCATTTATGTCAACTTTTGCAGGAACTTTAAATGCAGCCCAGGCTTATGTAACCAATGATTTGTATTTAAAATATATAAAACCTAAAGCAACCAACAATCAGGTTAAAATTACCAATTATGTCGTTGGAATACTGGTGGTTGTGGTAAGTATCATACTGGGATTTTTTGCAAGAAGTGTAAACCAGGTTTTGCAAATACTTGTTTCAGCTCTGTGGGGAAGCTACATGGCATCAAATATATTAAAATGGTACTGGTGGAGATTTAACGCGCATGGGTTTTTCTGGGGAATGGCCATTGGCATCATTGTTGGAATTGTTCCATTTATTTTTGAAGGTATCCTGCCGGGGTTATTTCCAGGGTTTTCACAGGATATTCGAATTCTGTATTATTTCCCAATCATTTTGTTGATATCTTCAATTGGATGTATCTTGGGAACTTATCTTCGGAAGCCTACCGATGAGGAAACACTGAAAAACTTTTACAAAAATGTTCGGCCCTGGGGATTCTGGAAACCAATAAAAGAAAAAGTAATGGCTGATGATCCATCATTTGAACCGAATAAAAACTTTTGGCTGGATATGTTCAATATTGTAGTTGGCATCATTGCCCAAACCAGCCTTGTTGCATTACCAATTTTCCTGGTTGTGAAAAAATTTGGATATATGTGGATAACTGTAGCCATAGCTGCAGTTAGTGCAATCATAATGAAAAGGACCTGGTGGGATAAACTCGAACACCGGAATTAAAATGCTTTTTTGAATTTGTTTTGATATTCAGTGAATAAGTAAATAATCCAATAAAACCTTATACCATGATGAAGGATAAAGACTTTAACAAACGGCTACAAAAGTTACAAAAACAGCACGAAAAGCTGATAACAAGAATAAACAAAAAAATAAAAAATAATTATAACGGGATTTATTACCGTTACAAGTATCCTATTCTTACAGATGAGCATACTCCTATCCATTGGCGATATGATTTAAACCCGTCTACAAATCCTTACCTCATGGAGCGAATGGGTATCAATGCAGTGTTCAACGCGGGAGCTATATTGCTGGATGACAGATACTTAATGGTTGCCAGGGTTGAGGGCTGGGATCGAAAGTCATTTTTTGCAGTTGCTGAAAGTCCCAACGGGATTGATAACTGGAGATTCTGGGATTATCCTGTTTCATTGCCCGAAACAGATGAACCGGATGTTAATGTTTATGACATGAGGCTTACAAAGCATGAAGATGGTTGGATTTATGGTTTGTTTTGCACAGAAAGAAAAGATACAAGTGCTCCTAAGGGTGATACCTCCGCCGCAGTTGCGTCATGTGGAATTGCACGTACCAAAGACCTACAGGTTTGGGAGCGCTTACCTGATCTGATTTCTCATTCGGGTCAACAGCGGAATGTGGTATTGCACCCCGAATTTATTAATAAAAAATATGCTTTATATACCCGGCCACAGGAGGGATTTATTGAAGTTGGTTCCGGCGGTGGCATTGGATGGGGGTATGTTGATTCTATGGAAAAACCGGAGGTACAGAAGGAAATTATCATTGATAATAAAAAATATCATACAGTTAAGGAACTGAAAAACGGCCAGGGGCCTGTACCAATAAAAACAGATAAGGGATGGCTGCATCTTGCTCATGGAGTACGAGCTTGTGCTGCCGGTTTGAGATATACGTTGTACATGTTTTTAACTGATTTAAAACATCCCGAAAAAGTTATCCGACGACCGGGTGGGTATTTCATGGCACCTCAGGGAATGGAAAGGGTTGGGGATGTTTCCAACGTGTTATTTGTAAACGGATGGATTGAAAAGCCGAATGGAGAAGTTTATATTTATTATGCATCATCTGATACACGCATGCATGTGGCAACAACGAGCGTTGACAGATTGCTGGACTATGTGATGAATACACCGGAAGATGAGTATCGATCAGGTGCATCTGTCGGTATACGAAGCGATTTGATATCAAGGAATTTGGCATATCTTGCCAATGGTAATGAATAACACTGCTTACCTTTCGTTTTTTGTAATGTGATGAATAATGCTGAATGATGTCATAAAGAGAAGATTATTCAAAGAATATAGGAAACCGTTGATGCTTCGTCCAGTTGCGTATTTCAGTTATTCTTCTTTGAAATACTGAAGCAATAGATTCCTCTCTTCCTCAGATAATCGAGCATCAGGGTGCAATAGTTGATAACCTTTTAATGGCATATGCAATTGCTCTATTTCCTCGTGGGATTCTTCAATAATTTCATCGTGTTCATCCGGTGTATACGATGTCCATTTTGAAAAATTAACATGTTCCCGCCCTTTTGAAACATGATTGTCAATGTACCATGAAACCGGAGCAACGTATGCATACCACATATACTTCGTTTCATTGGAATGGCAGTCGTAGCAGGCATTTTTAAGTAAAGATGTAACCTCCTCATTGGCAGGTCGATACCTCAGTATAGAGGTCTGAGGATTTGGTATGGGATTGATGGGAGCAGGATCAAAAAATTGTATAACAACAAAAACACTAAGTAGAATTAACAAACTGATTTTTTGTGTTTTCACTTTTTAATGTAATGATAATAAAAATAACAAAGAATGAACATTCCATTTGCTTGAAATGCAACTCGTACTCCAACATTACCTTGCTTGCCATGACGTATGAGCTGCTGTAGCCAGTTTTTATTCATTTATTCTGTTTTTTAAGTCCATTCGTGCGTGTAATATTCTTGTAATTTCAATCGGTTGGTTTATTCGTTTTCGATAAAATATGATGTGTCTGTTAGTTTTAAGTCCGAAAAAGTCACTAGTTATTCCTTCGTAATTTTTTCCTAATTCAGAATTGTTTGCAATCTCTTGACAACTAATTATTAATAAATTAAAATATCGTCAGCTTGCTGTTCTGACCATTTGTCGACAGTGTATTCCCAGATTCAGTCAAATCTTCAATGGCTTTATTAGTCAATTCATATTTAGCCATTATTTTTTCGTTTAGCTTTTAATTCTTGAAGGTGCTTGTCTGGATCAATATCGTGTGCAATTCCACTATCAATTCCTTGTTGAATCGCATTTTTTTTAATGCAACTACTTTACTTTCTTCATTTTCTAAAAGCCTAAGTCCGGCACGAATTACTTCACTAACATGGTATATCAATATCAATTTAGTTCATCGATTACTTTTTTTAACCGTTTGGAAACATTGGCACCAATTTTATTTAATTCTTGGTTACCAATCATTTGCATCATCACATCGGGATCAACCGAAACAACAGAATAGGTATTTTTATCTACCTCACGAATAATCATCTTGCAAGGTAACATGAGCCCAACGTTTTCTTCGGCCTTTAAAGCATCATAAGCGGATGAGGGATCACAGACTCCCAATAACCTGTAAGGTTTAACCGCTGTATTCAAAGCATTATTTAATTTTTCATGCATATCAACCTCGGTTATAACACCGAAGCCGTGCTTTTTGAGGGTTTCTTTAACTTTTGTTGTTACCTCTTCCAAATCACCATGCACAGTTGTACCAAAATAATACGGGTTGTCTTTGCTGTGTAAATGATTTATGGAGGAAGCAGTGAATAATAATATCAATGCAGTAATCCCCCGTATTGTAAACATTGAAGATTTTGTTTTCATGATAGATTAAATGAATGAGTTATTATTTATTTAACAAAAACTCGTCAATTTGTTTTTGAAACATTGCCTTGGTTTCCTCTTCGGATTGCGCGATTCCTGATGTCATCATCGGTTTTCCTTCAACCGGGCAGAATAAAAATGAGGGTATGCTTTGGATCCCAAAAACAGCAGCCAATTCACGTTCGGCATCAGTATCAACTTTATAGATGTTGATTTCACCGGCATATTCCGCTGCCAGTTCCTCAAGAATGGGTGATGTAATTCGACATGGTGCACACCAGTCAGCATAAAAATCGACAATGCACGGTTTATCACCTTTAAATTTCCAAACTTCCGGATTTTCTTCATAGTTCATTATTTTTTCCAGAAAATCGGCCTTTGTAATCTGTATGGTTTCACCACTTACCTCTGTTTTGGTAATGTTTTCTGCCAATTGTTCCGCTTCGTTTGCGTTGGTTTGTGCATTGGTAGAACCGTTGCTGCAACTTTGAAAGACCAAAAAAGTTATCACTGTTATCGAAAGAATCATTTGTTTCATGATAGTATAATTTAATTTAAAAGATTTTGTATTTCCTGTTTTAACTCTTGCAAAGGCCGGGCACCCATTCCAGACCATTTGATTTCACCATTTTTAAAAATAAAAAGGGTGGGGATACTACGTACGTTATACCTAACTGATATTTCCCGGTTTTTATCCACATTGATTTTGATAATTTTCACTTTCTCACCAAGCTCAGACTTCAGTTGTTTGAGTATTGGTGTTACCTGGCGACAAGGCGCACACCAGTCAGCATAAAAGTCTACCAGAACCGGGGTATGGCTGTTAATTATTTGATTGAAATTGCTCATTTTTATCCGCGCGTTTTGTTTTTTTTAATTTAAAATCACTTAAAAGAAAACCAAATAATCCTCCGTACAGAGCGCTTGAATACCAGTTGGAGGTTATCGGACATGTTCCGCCACTGCAACCAATAAAATACCAGTATGCGAAGCCTAAAATCATCCCTGTTAGGATAAACAAAAGTACGTTTTTGTATTTAAGTATTAAATTCATGCTGTAAGATTATCAAATGTTATGCCACATAAATATAAATATCTAAATATATAGATAAAAACATTAAAATACAATTGTCTTCAAAAAATTTCATTAATAAAATATTTGGTGCATTAGGGTTATAGCATTATGCAGGAGAACAGTGGCAGGTATGACAAAAAGGCAGGAGTGATGCCTGAGGTAATTAGATATCTTAAAATTGAAGAAAAACAGGTAATAAAAAAAAGCCCCGCATCAAAGGCGGGGCAAATTCCTTTACAACTGCAAGTCAGCTCCTGGTTTGAACTTCACTACTTTTTTAGCAGGAATCGTAATTTCTTTTCCAGTTTGAGGGTTACGGCCTGTTCTGGCGGCCCTTTCAGTAACTGAAAATGAACCAAAACCTACGAGCCCAACACGGTCACCGCTTTTTAGCGATCCTGAGATAGCTGATAGTGTGGCGTTGAGCGCTTTTTCGGATGCTGCTTTAGTTAATCCGCTTTCTTTTGCAATTGCATCAATTAATTGTCCTTTATTCATAATAATAAAGTTTATAAGTTATTAACGTTCCCGAAAGTAAAAAAAACTGAGGATATATTACTATGTTCTTTTATTTTTTTTTGTTTGTATCCGTTGATATTTGTGGATTTTGACAATTTTTTAATTATAAAGAATGTTTTCAATAAGGGTGAAATTTTTAAAAGTATAATTGTAACGTATTGATATTCTGGCAAATGATATAATTGTTAGATACTGAGTTATTTATAAAATTTTTGCACGATAATGCCCGAAAAAAACTTATCAAATGTTTATTAACAAATGCAGTATTTCAGCATTTTTGAAGGTTTTACTTCATTTAATGAAAAAAAAGATTCGATTAATCAGGATTTTTTCTCTTTTCTAAACCTAACCCGTTCTTCTTTCGGCATTTTTTCAAGGGCATACTGAAAAATTAACCTGGGAGCATCATTTTTCCATTTCAATAAAAGTTTTTCTGTAACTTCGGGTTGTAATTTCCATATTTCACGTAAAAACCATCCCATTCCCTGGTGCACCGGTCGTTCAGGATCCATCACCAGGGGTTCTGCAAAATCAATCATTCGCTGGTAATCGTCATCCATTTTTTTAGCCACTTTTACCATGCTCACGGGTACACACCTGCGTTGATACAGATTTTGAGCCTTACGCCATGCTGCCAAATCATGATAGGTTATTATTTTTTTACTAAGGAACTCAAACATTAGGATGGTGGCCAAATAGTCTGCATGTCCCCAGTTTATGATTCCTTTGTCAAACCATGCTTCAACTTGTTTAAAAATATCCAAATTAAATTCATTTCTATATTTGTAAGTTGGTAAAATCATTATCATCATCGGAATCGTGATCATCATCGTTGGTGTGGTGCTCTATCTTGGAGGATGGAAATGGTTCTCATGGCTGGGCAGGTTGCCCGGTGACATACGGATTGAACGGGAAAATTTCAGGTTTTATTTTCCGATTACCACAATGATTCTTATTAGTGTTGTTTTAACATTGTTGATTCGGTTGTTTCAGCGTCTTTTTTGAAAGAACAATCGTTCATTATTTTTTTTAAATTCGCAATTGAAATTAAATATAACATCCTTATGAAAAACTTAATTCCGGTATTATTATTAATCCTTTTCTCAACCTGTACTGAAAAGCAATTACCTCCTCCCAATATTCTCTGGATAACCGCCGAGGATATCGGTCCGGCCTTTGGTTGCTATGGCGATGAATATGCCACTACACCCAATATCGATCAACTCGCTGACGGAGGTGTGGTTTTTAGCAATGCATACGCTACTGCACCCATTTGTGCCCCTGCACGCTCATGTCTGATAACAGGTGTTTACGCCACATCCATGGGAACGCAACATTTGCGGTCGGACATTGAAATTCCGGAATATCTGAAAACCATTCCTGAAGTACTCAGAACCAAAGGTTATTATACTTCCAACAACTCTAAAACGGATTATAATTTTGATCCATCCGGCCGATGGGATGAAAATGGGGGTGAGGCGCACTGGAAAAACCGTGCGGATAACAAACCGTTTTTTAGTGTTTTTAATTACGGTATAACCCACGAAGGTAGCGGAAACAGTTATGATGACAAGCATACCAAAAACCTGAAACAACATCATGACCCATCAAAAGCAGAAGTTCCTCCATACTTTCCCGATACCGAAGAATTTAGAACCATCTGGGCCAGGTATTATGACTTAATCACCGCATTTGACAATACGGTAGGAGAACATATGGCCGAACTGGAAGAAGCCGGAATTCTCGAAAACACCATAGTATTCGTTTTTTCTGACCATGGATTTGGATTACCCCGATACAAACGCTGGCTTTATAATACCGGTTTACAGGTACCACTGATAGTTTATGTTCCTGAAAAATATCAGGAAAAATTTAATATGCATGCAGGGGATAATGACCAAATGGTGAGTTTTGCTGATTATGCGCCCACTGTTCTCCAACTGGCCGGTATAGATAAAAAAGAATATATGCAGGGACAATCATTCTTAACTGATAGCACAGAAAAAAGTTATACGTATGGTGCCCGGAGTCGTGCTGATGATGTGTATGATGTTTCCCGTGCCATTGTAGACGACCGGTACATCTACATCCGCAACTACATGCCACATTTATCATATGTTCAGGATGCCGTTATTTTCTCCGAAAACAAACGGAGTTTTGCTGAACTGTTGCGATTGAAATCGGAAGGCAGCCTAAACCCGGAAGCAAAACAGTTTTGGGAACCAAAACCAGTGGAAGAGTTGTATGACCTGCAAAACGATCCCTATGAATTAAACAACCTTGCCGGAATAGGTGTGCATAATTCCAAATTGACTGAAATGCGTGATAGGTTGAGAAGAAAAGCACTGGAAACCAGGGATATTGGTTTCTTGCATGAATCGGAATACATGCGGCGCGCTCAAGGAACTACTCCCTATGATTATGCACAAAGCGATCAATACAACATCGAAAGAATTTTTGAAACCGCTCAAATGGTAGGAGATGAGAGTACATCGAATGAAACATTGTTTACCAGGCTGAAAGATGAAGATAGTGGAGTGAGATATTGGGCTATCATTGCCCTTATGCAACGTTTGGATAACCAATCGAAAACAGCAGGAGAGTTGAGGACTCTCCTGAATGATGCATCTCCGGCAGTTGCTCTGGCAGCGGCAGAAGCATTATGCAAAATCAATAGGGAGGCAGAAGCCCTGCCGGTTATTGAAAAATATATAAAACTGGATGATGAACCCACAACGGTATTGCATGCTGCGATGGTTGCCCGGAGAATCGGAAAAAAAGCCTGCCCGCTGGTTGATGTTGTAAGAAATGAATACGAAAAATACAAAGGCGATGTGTGGGGAAGGTACAAAAGCTGGTCATACCCAATGTTTATCGGATTTGCTTTTGACCAGATACGTATGAATTGTGGGGAAGAGCTGAATCTTACAAAGAGTTGATTTATACAGATGGAATAAGCCGGATCCTCATGGTTTGTAAATGCGTAAGTCTTCTGATCCGGTGCAAGCGACCATTCAAAATAACCGCCCCAGCTTCCCCGGCCCGGGTGTTCAGAACCGTTTAACCCATTCGGCAACAAATACAGGAAAGACGGGGTATCACCCTCGACACCATACTTATATTTTGGATACATAACTCCAAGTGCGCCGTGGCCTTGAACATGCTTTGCATACTGCTCCCAGTTCTTTTTTCCTGTTCCATTTTGGAATTTCCAGGCACATTCATCCCAAATAAAAAACAAATCATTTTTAAATTCCCTGCGCATCCATTGGTGTGAGCTGATATCAAAGGGTGTCCCCCCTTTATAGCTTCGGTCCTGATCGGTTATTGTATAAACCCGAAGTTTATGCAGAAAGGTTTTAAGCTGTTGATAAGTTCGTTCCTGCTGTACATACCAGATGGCCTGGGCCAGCGTGTTTCCACCTCCCCATGCAAGCACCCAAAGCGGACGATCGTCATCCTCGTCAGCCATTTTGATAATCAAATCGCTTCCGGGACTGCTATTGCCTTCCCCGATGTGCTCCATGCCCCTGGTTTGGCTTCCAACCACGGTACGTGAACGAAGATAACCGGGGCATGGCCAGTAACCCATCTGTTGCCTGGACTCGTCATTTAAATGACTGTTTTGTTTTGAGCGTTTACGAAGATTTGGCAGATCCTTTTCGTAAGCATCAATCGCATCGTGGATCAGGCGTATCCAGTCTGCATTCCCACCGCTGCTGCTCCAGCCAGTGGTAGCCACCAGCCCTTCGATCTCAAATAAGTCGGCATGGACAAACAGCCGGATGAGGGATTCCATGTCATCAGGCTCTACGTTGGTCGGAGATATATCCGTTAGCACAATGATTCGTGGTTTTAGCTTGTCCGAAATTGAATTGGCATTAATCATCGCCTGGGCGCACAGTAACATGGAACTTAGTGAAAATCCGAAAAGAAGCAGAATAGTTTTATTATTCATGGCAAGCATGTTGTTTTTAGTTATGAAGTGATGTCAAATTTAATGACTTTATCCCGATAATTAGTTTATATGTAAATTTTTGTAATTCCAACATCGGCAAGTTGTATGAGGTTTGTTTTACATGGTTATCGGCCTAAATATCTATAATTCAATTTATTCATAGGTGTCCTTTGGTTTCTTGAAATAGTGATGGCGATGGTCATTAAATGTAGGTTTTTTACTTTCTCCGTTTTGAGGCGTAAGGTACTTCTTCATCCAGAAGGATGGCTTCATTTATAATCACTCGCAAGGTTTCCTCATCGATATCCTTAGGGTGTTTTATAACCATGCCGGCCACCTGCTTTCTGTCGTTAAAGCGGAGCAGATGATTCACGTTTCTTAATTCATTTGCCCGGGTAAAGGCTAATTCTGTTGCATCATTTTTTAATGGATTAAGATAACAAATCCATGTTTTACGGTAATAAAAAGGTATTTTATATCTCATTTTATCTTCCAAACCGGGAAACGACAGGATAAAATGATGTAAAAAATGCATCGTTCTTTTTTGATTTCCATCAAGTTCGAGTATGAAATCTGTAACCGAAAGCATTTTAATAACTATTTTCTATCAAACAAAAATACATGATGGATGTTTACTTGGGTTTTTTTAATCATGTTTGAGTTGCATTCACTTGAACAGAACCTTGTTGAACTTTTGCAAATTAGTTGTAATTTAGTTGTAGAATATGTTCTTTTAAAGAAAAATCTAAAATCTGATTCATATGTTAAAATTTAAAATGCTGCTACTTTGTATTATTTGGTCAGTGAGCGCGTTTACCCAACAAACCAAAAAAGTAATTATTGATGCAGATACAGGAAATGAGGTTGATGATCTTTATGCCATTGTGCGGGGCTTAATTGAACCATCGTGGAATGTTGTTGGTCTTACGGCTACCCAATGGCAGGTTAGTCATTGGTCAGTTGAAAAAAGCATGGAAGAAAGCCACCGCTTAAACCAGGTATTGGTTTCATATTTAAAACAAGGTGCAAATGTGTCAACCATGAGGGGAGGAACAGCAAGATTGTTTGACTGGGGCAATAAATCACAAACTTCGCCGGCATCAAATTTAATCATTGCCGAAGCCCATAAAATTGGTGATGACAAATTAAACGTCGTTGCACTTGGTGCTCTGACAAATGTTGCTTCTGCCATTCTCGATGATCCAGCAATTACTTCAAAAATAAGACTTTACTGGCTAGGAACTACCTATGATTTTGAAGAAGAGATAATGAAAAATACGGACTTTAACAGTGTGATGGATGTTCAGGCCGTGGATGTGATATTGAATTCGGATGTTGAACTCCACATCATTCCCGGTAATGTATCGTCAAAAATGACATTTAACTATGAAGAAACGGAAAAATATTTTAAAGGGCAGCATGATATGCTGGATTTTTTATTGCAACGGTGGTTTAATCATTTAGACAGAGGTAGAAGGCAACGTACCATATGGGACCTTGCACTAATCCAGGCGATCATTTTTCCGAAGCTTGTAGAAGAGGTTAAAATAAAAACCTCAAAGGAAAAAGGTAACCGTGAAATTTGGATGTATAAGAATATTGATGCTGAACAAATGCGAAAAGAGTTTTATACAACAACTCTTGAATATGTGAAAAACTTAGACAGACAATAGGCTCGATTCCGGGATTTTGAGATTACACTAAACAAAATGGAGATGGAAATTAGAATTCTTAAAACTATTCGAACAGTTTCACTGATACTAACTTTACTTCTGATATTGTGGGTGTTGTTCATGATTCTTTTAACCAGCGGAATCAATGAAAACTGGACAAATGAAAGTTATTTACAATTTGCCAAAGAAAACGGGATTTTATATTTCCTTTCATATTTTAATGGTGTGATATTCACAGTAATTACAATGGCTTTGTTTGGTTTGTTGTACATTTTTATAAGGGATGAAAAACCTGTGTTATCAATTATCGGAATTTTATTTGTTCCTGTTTACGGTGTTTTAAACATTTTTGCGTATGGTTCGCAGATCACTGTAGTTCCGCAGCTTTTATCGGAAGTCAACATCGAACACCTGACCGAATGTCGCGCAGAATATTTGGTTCAATGGATACAAACAAAACCTGAGACAGCAGTAGGCATGATAAATGGCGTTGCCTATGCTTTGCTGGGCATTCCATCGGTATGCTTTGGTATGACCTTGTTTAAAAAGATTCCCTTTGGCATGGTTGTAGGGTGGCTTTTATTTATCAATGCAATTTTATGTCTTGTGGGACTTATTGGTTATGTGATCGGAAACCTAACATTGGCAAATGGAATTATTGCCGGTGGTTTTTTATTTACAATTGCTGTATTTTTTATGTTTATTGGTTTCAGAGTGAAAGTAAAGCAGGCGACATAAAAAATATACAATGCCAAGACGATCCCATAAAACCGATTAAAAGCCAGTTATTTAAAGCAACATCTGAAAGTTGAACAACAAATAAAAAGGTACATTCTATCTACTACTAAACACGAGCAGATTGTTTTTTATACAACTTCTTTGATCAAATCCTCCGATGAATCGGGATAAGGCTTTTGTTGTGCATTGAAATTGCCAACCTTATCAGAAGTAAAGAAAACGGGTCTGCGTTTTACTTCAAAGAATATTTTTCCGATATAAACGCCCATTACTCCCATAAACATAAGTTGTAGGCTAATCGAGATAGTTAAAATTATGATAACGGATGTCCATCCCCGAACAAACATTCCGCCGAGAAATACATAATCGATAAGTGTAAAAAGTAAATAGCCGAGCATCATTAAAAAAACTAAACCTCCAAGATAGAACGGTACTTTCAATGCAAAATCGGAGAAGGAGAACAAACCATCGGATGCCAACCTCATGGATTGCTTAAAGTTATATTTACGTTTACCTGCATGTCTTTTTTGGACGTCAAATGATATGGAAGTTGATTTAAATCCGACAAATGGCACCAACCCCCTGTAGAATCGGTGGTACTCAGGCATACTAAGCACAGCGTCAAGGCTTCTGCGGCTCATTAAGCGAAAATCAGAGCCATTGGGAGTTAATTTAATTTGTGAATACCTATTAAACAAGGAGTAAAATGATTTTGAAAACAGCTTATACATCATACTGGCATCTTCATTTTCAAGCTTCCGGGTTGTTACTACTTCGTAACCTTCTTCCCACAATTCAAGCATTTTTGGAATTATTGATGGCGGATGTTGTAAGTCAGCATCCATTGAAATTATAGCGTCACCCGAAGCATGCTTCAAGCCACAATCTAAAGCCGCCTGATGTCCCATGTTTCTGGATAAACGAATACCTTTCACATTGGAATTGGATTGAGCGTTTTGTTTAATAATATCAAATGTATTGTCTTTGCTACCATCATCAACAATAACCAGTTCATAATTGTAATGAAGAGGTTTAAACACTTCTGATATGGCGTTTGCCAGAGCCGTTATACATTCATTTTCATTATATGCTGGTACAACAATCGATATTAGTTTCATGATGTATTAGTTTAGTGATGAAAAATTAATTCTTTTTATATTGTTTGTTTTTATAAAATCCCGATTCACAGGGTTGGTTAATGTGTTTTTTTCAAGTTCCCAGTTAAATTCACTGTAAGCCCAGGGTAAATTATTTCGAAGCTGGAGTGAGTTATATCCCGGATGCATTACAATTTCGTTGTTTTCAGCGGGTAGATTGTTTAACATCTTTAAAAATTTGTTATTATCAATCTGGCCCGAATAAGGCATGCCAAGCACTGCCCCAGGAAATTTAATCTTTTTTTGTTTTGCTTTTTGCTTTGCCAGAGAGCCTAATATTTGAAAAGGTATCATTACGGGAAACCGCTTATTCAAATACAATACTGATGGTTTTTCTATAGATGGCAGTCGAATTGCTTTCACTTTGTATTTCACTGCAAGTTTTAGAACAACATCAATAACGCCAGGCAAAATATGCAAATGTTGAGTGCCATTCACAAAAGGAATTTCCTCAAAATGAATTTTAAATTTTTTAAACTGAAGATCCAATTCTTCCTCAAGATCATAAAGCTTAATTTTCCCGGTGAAGTATTTTTTTAAGAAATCTTTCCAGTGCCTGACCATGCACAATTGATTATCAAAATATTTAATGTCATCGGTAACGCTGCTTTCTTTTCCGGTTAACGAGATTCCCTCAACAATCGATAGATGCAAACCAACTTCAAGGCCGTTCAATTTTTTGGCAAGTTTGATACCTTCATCGGTTTTGGGTGTGTTTACCAGCAAAGCGGAGGATGTAAGTAATCCGTTGGAATAGGCTTCTGCTATTCCCATATTTATCTGTTCATCAATACCTAAATCATCAGCTGTGATAATGATGTTTTTGTTTTTCATTAAATTATTAAACGATTTATCCTAACATTGATAATTCTCAAACAATACTACAAATTATCATCTATATGGAAGTATGAAAT
>CAZAMT010000015.1:0-31205 GCA_964486145.1 uncultured Bacteroidales bacterium | reverse complement strand
CTTGTCCGACAATTGGCGGATAGCCTGCTCCGAATTATCGGAGGTCTGTTTCATATTATTTTTTAAATTATAAACGATAGTTAATTTCAAAAATTATTTTGAATACTGCATATTTAAATATTTCACCAGTTGTCGCACCGCTTTTCCACGGTGACTAATTGCATTTTTTTCCTGCAAATTCATCTGAGCAAATGATTGCGCGTGATTGTCCGGCAAAAAAATAGGGTCATATCCAAAACCTTTATCTCCTTGCAGTTCGTGCAGGATTTGTCCTTCAACCAACCCCTCAAAAAACATGGTTTCACCGCTGATAATTAATGCAATTACCGTTCTGAACCTGGCTGATCGGTTTCTTTCATTTTTCATTTCTTCCAGCACTTTTTTCATGTTTAGCATCGAATCTTTCGATTCACCTGCATACCTGGCGGAATATACTCCCGGTTTTCCATCCAATGCATTTATTTCAAGACCTGTATCATCAGCAAAACAGCTATATCCAAATTTTTCATATACATACCTGGCCTTTTGCTCCGCGTTTCCTTCAAGGGTTTCCTTTGTTTCAGGCAATTCCTCTCTACAACCTATGTCTTCAAGTTTTTGCAATTCAATGTTTGTAGAAAGGGATTCTTTCATTTCCGTGAATTTAAAATTATTGTTGGTTGCGAATACAAGTTTCACTAGAGTAAAATTAAGTTAGACTTCTGTTTTACAAATATTTATAATTGTCAGAAAATAGCATTCGTAATTCTAATATCGTGGAACCCTTCCCACCGCTGCGGGACAATTAATGTTTTATTGCCTTCGGCGACCTCGTGAACCCGGTTCATGCTCCTGTTATGAACTTCTGTGGATGAGGGTTTCTGTAAATAATCATTTCAATTTGTAATTCGATAGAACCCTGACAATTCTGGTTTAAGAACTTAATTAATGGTAAAAATAATAAACGCTTGAATATAAACACAGGTTTAGTTGAAATACAGTTATCAAAGAAATCACTTTTAGAAAATGCAGGATAACGGACACTACAAAAATAAATTCATAATGTTTAGAATCACAGACCATGTAAATACTGTAATGGAGAAAATGTAACTGTCACACATTGCATTTTGCATGGAAACAGCAATGCCGGCTATTCATTCATTCAAATCTTTGATAATGATGATGATCGGGTATGACCCGGTGATAAAAGTTTTGGATTGGATCCATGAAAGCATGGTATTATCCACCGCCGGCTCTAAATCCACCAACATTTTTGGGAGGGCGCGGGTTGATGCACATCACCGGAATTTTTGCACTGTTTGCAATAATATATTGTTCGTTTGCACCCAGCACATAATCAGCCAGTCCAATACCTTTGGTTGTCATGGTTAAAATTAATGCAGCGTCAATTTTTGTGGCAAATTCAATGGTTTCTTTGGCAAAATCTTTTTTCCCTTCAGCATTTGAAATTTCATAATTGATGTTTCTTCCATCAAAAAATCTTTTGAGAAATATAATATTTGATTCAACCCCTTTTTTAAACAGGGGATCCGTATGATGCGCTTTTAAAATGTGGAAATTTGATTTGTAATATGTAGCAAGATAATTGATCCAGACCACATTTTCTTTGTTCTCTTTTTTAAAATTGATTGGTAAAACAATCTTATCAAATGAGTCCTTCTCTGGTGGCTCCTGAACAATTATGAAAGGAACCTTGGAACTAATAATTACTTTCAACGCCCAGCTACCGGTGAGTTTTTGCATACCCCGGATACCATGAGTTCCCATGATGACCAAATTCGCGTGAACTTCATCTGCAGTTTCCCCAATGGTTGTGAATATCGTTCCTTCTTTAATAAGCACTTTGGGGCGGATTTGATGATCACTGAAGGTTTGTTCAGCAGTTTCATTGAGTTTTTTTGTTGCATCCCTAATTTCAGATTCCTTCTTTACAATGTGAACCAATGATATTTCATTGTTTACCTGCTTGGCAATCTTCAATGCATGTTGCAATGCATACTCGGCAACCGTCGTGAAATCCCAGGGAACCAATATTGTATTTCTTTCTTCCATTTGTTTTGGAGTTAAGTTAAGAAAGTAAAGTAAAATAAACTATTTTTGATGAACAATGCATCCTGGTTCAAAAAAAATGATGTCACAATTTATGAATTTTCTTTTTAAAACATTCAACGTATGCAATAAATTTTTATTACTTCTTATGTGGGGGTTTTTATCCTTAACTACAAATGACGCAACTTATGCGCAAGTAAGTGAAAGCGTTAATTTCAATATTTATATTATTGAAAAAAATCAATTATTACCGGTACGATACAATGAAATCGACATGTTTCAGTCAGGATTTCAACACATGCAGGATACTTTGAATGAGGACAATCTGGTTGTTTATGTTGAATTTGATAGTTTGCAAAACTACCAGTTTGCATTTAAAATTAACGATTGGAACTGGAGTAAGAAAACACCTGTCAACCATTTTTTATTTGAAATAAACTCGCTGAATATTTATGAACTTGGGGTGCGGGTTTTCCATCCATCCGGAAAACACCTGGAAACCTATTTTTTTAGTGGAAATTTCAGCCAAAATAAAAAAGTAAAAAAGTATCATTTCATCATGCTTTTGCTTGGGATTGCGCTGTTGGTCGTTTTGTTTTTCTTCCATCGGTTTTACAGGAAAAGAGACCACCTTGAAAATGTTTTAAACGAAAAAACCAACGAATTACTTGCTGAAAGAGAAAAAACAGAGAAATTTCTGTCCAATTTGTTGCCAAAAGTTACTGCAGATGAGTTGAGGGCCAAAGGACGCGCTGATTCAAAAAAATACGAAATGGCTACGGTTCTGTTTTGTGATATTCAAGGATTTACAAAAATTGCTGAAGAAATGAATCCGGAAATACTCGTTGATAAACTCGATTCTTTCTTTTTTCATTTTGATGCAGTTGTGGATAAGCTGAATATTGAGAAAATTAAGACCATCGGTGATGCCTACATGTGCGCCGGGGGGATTCCAAAAAAAAATACAACCAATCCGGTAGAAGTTGTGCTGGCAGCCCTCGAAATGATGGATTACATGTTAAATCTTCAGGATGTTAACAAAATATGGGAACTAAGAATTGGAGTTCACACGGGTTCATTGATTGCAGGTGTAGTAGGGCAAAAACGATTATCGTACGACATCTGGGGAGACACCGTAAACACGGCGAGCAGGATGGAGTCATCAGGTGAAGCCGGGAAAATCAATATTTCCGGACAGACATACCGTTTGGTAAAAGATTATTTTATATGTGAATACAGGGGCAAAATGCCGGTGAAATATAAGGGTAAAATTGACATGTATTTTGTTAAGGGTATCCGGCCGGGCCTGTCTGAAGAAAACATTTATAAACCTAACAAAACGTTTCTTATCAAACTGCAATTTTTAAAATTAAACGATCTTGAAGCAGAGGTATATACCATTATGGAGTTATTTCAGGATTTAAATTTACCCTATCATAACTTGAAGCATACCATGGATGTGTACACAAAATCAGAACTTTATGCACACGCTGAAAATCTTAAAGATGAAGAAATTTTAATGGTGAAAACAGCAGCCCTGCTATATGATTTGTATGTAATCGATGCTTATCAATATGTAGATAATGAAAGTCATAAGGTGAGTTATTTGTTAACTGAGTTTAAATATTCCGAAAAGCAAAAAGAAATTGTATTCGGATTGTTCATGAGACTGAACAAACCCCTGTTGCCGCAATCCGACATGGAAAAGGTATTTGTTGATGCCGAATATGATTATTTCGGGCGGTTGGACTTTAAATTTATGATTAAAAATAGATTCGATGAAATAAACATGCATCATCCTGTAAAGGATTCTGTTAATACCAAAAAAGAATTTTTGGAAATGTTTGAGATTTATGATTTCCACACAAACACTGCCAGAAAACTCAGGGAAGTAGAGAAAAACAGGCAATTAAGTGTTTTAAAGGAATTTTTCAGCGAGGTTCATGAGTAATTTGAACACTTCGTTAAATACCTCGGCGGATGTTTTGCAGCGGAAGGTTGAGATTGCATCAAAGGCATGATATTTCTTATTGTTCTTCATGTTTTTAATAGTTAATTTTGAACAGAGTATATAAAATCAATTCATTCATATTTTTTTAAGCGTTGGGTTATATGGAAAATACAGACTGGAAAAATTTACCCTTTAGTTTTATAAAAACAGATTATAACGTTCGTAGTTATTTTAAGAATGGCTCCTGGAGTGAGCTTGAAATTTCATCATCGGAGTATATTAACATCCATATGGCTGCAACATCCCTGCATTACGGGCAGGAAGCATTTGAAGGATTGAAAGCATATCGTGATAAAGAAGGCAGCATAAGGGTATTTCGTTGGAATGAAAATGCAAAACGGATGGTCAATTCCGCCAAAGGAATAAAAATGGAACCGGTTCCTGAAAAATTATTTGGAGAGGCTGTGAGAAAAGTGGTTTCTCTGAATAAAAAATTTGTCCCGCCACACGGACATGGGGCAACACTCTATATCCGCCCGTTGCTGATTGGTTCTGGTCCTGAAGTTGGGGTGAAACCTTCAAAGGAATACATGTTTATGATATTTGTAACCCCTGTAGGCCCTTATTTTAAAGAAGGGTTTAAGCCTGTGGATATCATGATTTGCCGTAAATACGATCGGGCAGCTCCTTTAGGAACAGGTAGTTACAAAGTAGGAGGAAATTATGCAGCCAGCCTCCGAAGCTTAGATGAATCACATTCTCAAGGCTTTGCAACTGCTTTGTATCTGGATGCAAAAGAAAAAAAATACATTGATGAAGCCGGGCCGGCAAATTTTTTTGGTATTAAAAACAATACCTACATTACCCCAAAATCACATTCCATTCTACCCTCCATTACAAATATGAGCTTGATGGAACTTGCCCGTGACATGGGATTGGCTGTTGAGAACAGACCGGTCTCTGTCGATGAGCTCGATTCGTTTGATGAGGTTGGTGCATGTGGCACAGCAGCAGTCATCAGTCCTGTTAGAAAAATTATTGATCCGGATACAAATAAAATATATACATATGCCAATGATAATCAACCCGGTCCTGTAAGCACTGAACTTTACAATCGTCTGCTAGCAATCCAGTTTGGTGATGAAGAAGATAAATTCGGATGGATGGAAAAGATTGATTGAACCATCATTTTTGTTCTTAATTCATTATCAATTGTAATTGTAAAATATTTATCTTCGCAGGTTCAGAGAATAATAATCTGCCATGGGGATAAAAGAAAATAAAATCAATAAGCGCCGGTTACAAAGTTCCTATGTAACTTCTATTATAAGTATTTCCCTGGTATTGTTTTTATTAGGACTCATTGGGTTGCTAATTCTGAACACCAAAAGAATATCGGATTATGTTAAAGAGAATATCGGGTTTTCTATCATATTAAAAGATGGCATTAAAGAGGTGGACATCATCCGGCTACAGAAAATTTTTGATGCAAAACCTTATATTAAATCAACCGAATATGTAACTAAACAAAGAGCAGCAAAAGAGTTGCAGGAAGAACTGGGAGAAGACTTTGTTGAATTTTTGGGATACAACCCTTTGCTATCGTCAATTGATGTAAAACTTTATGCCGATTATGCAAATAATGACTCCATTGCGGTTATTGAAAATGAATTTCAGTCGTTTTCTGAAATTAAGGAGGTTTTTTATAAAAAATCATTAATCCAGGAAATTAATGATAATGTAAATAAGATTAGTATTATAATACTGGCATTCAGTGGATTATTATTTCTAATATCTTTGGCATTGATCAATAATACCATTCGGCTATCGGTATATTCAAAACGATTTATCATTAATACCATGCAACTGGTGGGTGCTACAAGACATTTTATCCGTAAGCCGTTCTTATTGCGAAGTGCATTGCATGGAACCTATGGTGCATTTATTGCGATTTTGTTGATTATTGGAGTGTTGTATTTTTTGCAAAATGAATTCCATGAAGTTATCAATTTCGATGATGTTACGACACTTGGTTTATTGTTTGGACTGGTTGTAATTTTGGGAATTATTATTACAACCGTTTCAACATTTTTTGCAGTAAATAAATATCTGAATATAAAAAGAGATTATTTATACTATTAAATTTATACTTTAAATATTTAAGAACATTTTCAATGAAGCAACCAAAAAAGAAAGAACAAAAAAACACCACTGATTTTGCCATTGGAATGGAAAATTATAAGTTGTTGATAGTCGGATTTGTTATCATTATTGTCGGATTTGTTTTAATGATTGGGGGAGCACCCGAAAGTCCGGATGTTTTCAATGAAGATGTTTTTCACTGGAGAAGAATTACTCTGGCACCACTCATCGTGTTGTTCGGCTTTATTTTCGAAATATGGGCGATCATGAAAAAGCCGAAAGAATAAACAATCTTCAATAATAGTTTTAAATTATGACGTTAGTTGAATCGTTTATCCTTGGTTTAATTCAAGGGCTTACGGAGTTCTTACCGGTAAGTAGCAGTGGACATCTCGAAATAGGGAAAGCCATTTTGGGTCTGGATCATGAAGAAAGCCTCACATTTACGGTAGTTGTGCATGGCGCAACCGTATTGAGTACCATCATTGTTTTCTGGAAGCAACTGAGGGATATTATTGCTGAATTTTTTAAATTAAGTTGGAATGATGCAAAAGTGTATGTTTTAAAGATAACAATATCCATGATCCCCATAGCGATTGTCGGAGTATTTTTTAAAGAACAGGTTGAAAGTTTATTTTCGGGTAATCTGGTTTTTGTGGGATCCATGCTTATTGTAACGGCTGTATTGCTGGGATTTTCAAATTATGCAGTGAACCGGGAACGAAACATTGGTTACCTGGATTCTTTTATTATTGGCATAGCCCAGGCATTGGCGGTTTTACCGGGTATTTCAAGATCTGGTGCAACCATTTCAACCGGATTGCTGCTTGGGAATAAAAAGGGAGATGTTGCACAGTTTTCATTCCTCATGGTATTGATTCCGATCATTGGAGCAAATGTGGTTGATTTAAAAGATATGCAAACAGAAACTTCTGGAAATATTGAATTTATGCCCTTGCTCGTCGGATTTAGCGCTGCTTTTCTATCTGGTTTACTTGCTTGCAAGTTGATGATTTCAATTGTAAAAAGAAGCAAACTAATATATTTTGCTGGTTACTGTCTAATTATTGGAACCGTTGCTATCCTATTGGGATAATTCATGAAAATTACAAGAGATACTTTAATAGAAGGGCATATATTTTTGATTGATAAAGAATTATCCTGGACTTCATTTGATGTGGTAAAAAAGGTAAGATTCAAATTGCAAAACCAATTCAATATAAAAAAATTGAAGGTGGGCCATGCAGGTACTCTGGATCCTCTTGCAACCGGACTGGTTATTTTATGCACAGGAAAAGCAACAAAACAAATAAATGATATTCAAAGTCTTGAGAAGGAATACATTGCCAATATTAAATTAGGGGAAACAACTCCATCATTTGATTTGGAAACTTCTGTAGATCATCAATTTCCTGTTCAACATATTACAAAGGACATTGTTATAAATGTGCTGAATGAATATGAAGGCGAATTGGAGCAAATTCCACCTGTTTTTTCAGCCAAAAAGTATGATGGTAAAAGAGCTTATGAGTATGCCAGAAGAGGTGAGTACATTGAATTAAAGCCGAAAACTATAGAGATAAAAGAAATTCATTTAACCAAATTTGAATTGCCGTTGATTACATTGAAGGTGGTCTGCTCAAAAGGAACTTATATACGTGCACTGGCAAGAGATTTGGGAATGTCGTTAGGGTCAGGAGCTCATTTGATAGGGCTTAAGCGCAAGGCAATCGGCAGCTACAAGCTGGAAAACGCCATAAAAATATCAGAATTTGAAAATTATATAAACGGGTTGTAACAAATTGTAAATATTTACGTATAAGCGACCCTATTGTTAAACTATTATAAATGATTGAACGGAGATATGAAATTATCCCAGTATAGGTACAATTTGCCAGAAGAGTTGATAGCGAAATTTCCGGCTGCGAATCGTGATGAATCCCGCTTAATGGTGGTGAACAGGAAAAATGGAAAAATTGAACATAAAATTTTTAAAGAAGTTCTTAATTACTTCGATGACAGTGATGTAATGGTTTTTAATAATACCAAAGTTTTTCCTGCAAGGCTTTATGGCAAAAAAGAAAAAACAGGTGCTCAAATTGAAGTTTTTCTGCTTAGAGAATTAAATAAAGAACAAAGGCTGTGGGATGTATTGGTTGATCCCGCCAGGAAAATCAGAATAGGAAATAAATTGTATTTTGGTGAGAATGATTCATTGGTAGCTGAAGTAATTGACAATACAACATCCCGCGGAAGGACCCTGAGGTTTTTATTTGAAGGAGATTACGATGATTTCAAAAAAACCCTTTATGATATGGGAGAAACTCCTCTTCCAAAGTTCATAAATCGAGATGTTTTGCCTGAAGACAAAGAAAGATATCAAACCATTTTTGCAAAGCATGAAGGTGCAGTTGCTGCCCCAACAGCCGGACTACATTTTAGTCGCGAGCTTCTTAAAAGATTGGAAATTAAGGGCGTTGATTTCGCGGAAATTACTCTTCACGTTGGTTTGGGTAATTTCAGAACTGTAGACGTTGAAGACCTTACCAAACATAAAATGGATTCCGAAAGGATCATTATCGATGATAAAGCCGTTAACATCGTGAATAATGCAAGGGAAGCCAGTAAAAACATTTGTGCCGTGGGTACTACAGTTCTTCGGACTCTCGAAAGCTCAGTTTCTACGGATGGATACCTGAAACCTTTTGATGGCTGGACAAATAAATTTATATTTCCGCCTTACGAGTTTAGTGTACCAACAACAATGATATCCAATTTTCACCTTCCACTGTCAACACTATTGATGATGGTTTCAGCATTTGCAGGTTATGATCTGTTATTCCAGGCATACAAAATTGCGATTAAGGAAAAATACAGATTTGGTACATATGGTGATGCTATGCTGATCATTTAAACAAATTGCTTGTTGACAGATTTTTTTCAGAAAAGCATTTGACTACTTTTTATCGTATTTTTACCCCCTTACTTTCATAATTCAGTATATAAATATGCCTTTAATTCCATCAATTCTCAACTGGTTAAACATCAAAAGGGTTCATCAAATTGAATTAATCAAAAAATACCCTGTGGATATACAGGGAGAAACTTTTTACAAATTGATCAATAAAGCAAGGGACACAGAGTGGGGCAGAAAATATAAATACGCTGAAATATCCGGCACGAAGGAGTTTCAGGATAGAGTGCCAATCCAGGATTATGATGGCGTTAAAGAATACATTTATCGGTTGCGCAAAGGAGAGCAGAATCTGTTGTGGCCGGGCGAAATCAAATGGTTTGCGAAATCTTCCGGAACCACAAGCGATAAAAGTAAATTCATTCCCGTTAGCAGGGATGCATTGGAAGAATGCCACTTTCGCGGGGGTAAAGATATCCTAGCAATTTATACCAACAATAATCCGCAAACAAAAATTTTTAAAGGAAAAGGCCTCACACTTGGTGGAAGCCATCAGATTGACAATTTTAGTAATCAGGCATATTTTGGTGATTTATCTGCAATCCTGATTGAAAACCTCCCTTTTTGGGTCGATTTCATACGGACGCCGAGTACCGAAGTGGCTCTGCTGGATAAATGGGAGGAAAAACTGGAACGTATTGCCAAAGAAACCATCAGGGAAAATGTAACAAACATTGCTGGCGTTCCATCATGGAACCTGGTGATGATCAATCATCTCCTGGAAATAACCGGTAAAAAGAATTTACTGGAAATTTGGCCGAATCTCGAGCTTTTTACTCATGGAGGTGTAAGTTTTGCTCCGTATCGCAAGCAGTTTCAGAAACTGATACCTTCTGCACAAATGAATTATCTTGAAACTTACAATGCATCTGAGGGATTTTTTGCTATCCAGGATGATCCGAATACAAATGACATGCTTTTAATGCTTGATTTGGGTGTTTTTTACGAATTTATTCCAATGGATCGGTTTCATGATCCAAATCCACCGGTACTTACCATTGGAGAGGTGCAAAAGGGGGTTAATTATGCAATTGTAATATCAACCAATACCGGCTTATGGCGTTATTTGATTGGAGATACGGTAATGTTTACTTCGTTGTACCCGCATAAAATTAAAATTACAGGTCGCACAAAGCATTTTATCAACGCGTTTGGTGAAGAGATCATCATTGAAAATGCTGAAAAGGCATTGAAGATTGCCTGCGACAAAACCAAAGCTGAAATTTCCGATTATACAGCAGGTCCTATCTTCTTTGATGACAATCAGAAAGGTTCCCATGAATGGCTCATCGAATTTTCAAATCCTCCAACTGACTTTGAATATTTTGTAACACTGCTTGACAACGCGTTAATGGCCTCAAATTCTGACTATGAAGCCAAAAGATACAAGAATATTACTCTCGCAAAACCTACGGTAAGAATGATGAAAAAAGGCACATTTTACGAATGGCTCAATAAAAAAGGTAAACTTGGGGGGCAGAATAAAATTCCAAGGTTATCAAATAACAGAAAATACGTTGAGGAAGTATTAAAAATTAATGATGGTTTATAGCTAAATTTTAGTATCTTGATAATTCAAATAAACAATTTTAATAATGCACATTGCTATTGCTGGTAATATCGGATCAGGAAAATCTACGTTAACGGGATTGTTGGCAAAACAATTTAAATGGGAACCCCATTACGAAGATGCAGACGATAATCCATACATTAACGATTTTTATGAGGACATGCAGCGGTGGTCATTCAATTTGCAAATATATTTTTTGAATACCCGGTTCAATCAGATGCTTGAGATTCGAAAATCCGGTAAGGATATCATTCAGGATCGGACCATTTATGAAGATGCTTATATATTTGCGCCCAACCTTCATTCCATGGGATTGATGTCAACAAGGGATTTTGAAAATTATTTCACGATGTTTAACCTGCTGAATTCACTGATACAACCACCTGATTTACTCGTCTATCTGAGGGCTTCCATTCCTACACTGGTGAATCAGATTCAGAATAGAGGACGAAAATATGAAAACAGCATCCGCCTTGATTACTTAAAAAGATTAAATGAGCGCTATGAAGCGTGGGTTGAAACCTATAAACTGGGGAAATTGCTGGTCATCGATGTGGATAATTACAATTTTATCGACAGAGCAGAGGATTTAAGTACCGTTATTGATCGGATCAATGCTCAGTTGCACGGGTTATTTTAAACTGGTTTCGAGTTGCCGGCTGATGGTTTTCCATCCGTTTTCGGTTATTTTTGCTCCAAAATCCTCAATCACTTTACTTGCTAATGTAGAGGCAATTTTACCGCTTTCTTCAATGGATAAATCATGTATAAGACCATATAAAAAACCCGAAGCGTATAAATCGCCTGCACCTGTTGTATCCAATGCATCAACTATAACCGGATCAATATTATAAACAGCAGAACCCTGCTGAACAATGGAGCCTTTTTTCCCAAGTTTTACTACAGCGAGTTCACAAATGCTTGAAATCTCTGTTGCTGCCTCCTCCGGATCCTTCTCAGTAAATGCAACGGCCTCGTCTTCATTGGCAAAAACAATGTCAACATAATTGGTTATTAAACGGCGGATAAACGCGACATTATCCTCAACGATGTTATAGCTTGCCAGGTCAATAGAAACGACCATATCCAGTTGTCGGGCTAATTTGAGTGCATTTTCAATTAACCTGTGGTTTTGAACCAAATATCCTTCAACATGAAAAAAATCGTACTGCGCGAAAACGGCTTCGGTAATATCCTTTTCCGTTAATTCAATAGCTGCACCTAGAAAAGTTGCAAACGTTCTTTCCGAATCAGGTGTAATAAGTCCGATGGCTTTTCCTGTTTTTGATGTACCTTTAATAACATGCGGGCTAATGTTGTTTTTTGATAAATCGTCCTCAAAGTACCTCCCATACTCATCATCGCCAATTTTTCCAATATATCCGGTTTCAATACCAAGTTTTGCTAATCCGTGAATCGTGTTTGCAGCACTACCTCCGGAATTAAAATGTTGCTGAAGGTCTTTTGTTTTATTTAAAATGAGCGATGAAAACTCATTGTTAACCAACTGCATGCTGCCTTTCGGCAGGTCAAACTGGGCCAATGCATTCTCATTATTAATTTTAATTAGTATATCAACGAGTGCGTTACCTAAACCTAAAACTTTTTTCATTACCTAAACTTATAATTTTTAGCCTTATTAATTCATAAACAATTAGTAAACCTCTGATGATTATTTTCAATGCACTTTAACATATTTAAGTTTAATTGGTTTCAAAAAATAGCTAAAAAATCTGATTTTATCCCGGTAAACCAATTTAAATAGTTGAAAATTGTTTGAAAAAGGTTCTATATATCTAAAAAACAAAGCATTAGATAGCATGATAATGATAATTGTAAAAAAGGCAACGAATTATTTGAATATTTTAAAGATTATATTACTTTTGCAACTCGATTTTCCTCAGTAGCTCAGTTGGTTAGAGCATCTGACTGTTAATCAGAGGGTCGCTGGTTCGAGTCCAGCCTGGGGAGCTTAAGCCGGAACATTGTTTTCCGGCTTTTTTATTTTTTTTGGCACACATCGCGCAACAAATGGCCATACAATGGCTACGGTTCTATTATTTCTGTCAATCGAAAATGAGTTCCTGGCCCGGATCCTCCAAATATTTAAACATTTGGAGTATTTGTGATTCTGTATTTCTGTCGATTGATAGTTCTGGCAGTTTATTTTTTGCGAAAAATCCAACATCAAGGGTCTCGATGCCGGTTTGCAGTGTACCGCCTGTTTCGGTGCAGAGAATAAATAATTTATACGCAGCATATATATCCGGAGGATGCGGGTGACATTTCTTATCAAAAATGGCAAGAACTTTTTCAGATTTAACAAGCAACCCCGCTTCTTCTTCCACTTCTTTTTCCACATTTTCCCTCGGTGTTAGTCCAACTTCACACCATCCACCTGGAAGTGCCCACCGGTTGTCAGCGTATTCGCGAACCATCAGGATTTTATTATCCCTGAAAACCACTCCCCGTACATCAACTTTTGGAGTTTGATATCCGGTTTCAGCGGCAAATAATTTTCGGATGATGGTTTCATCCCCATCAGAAAAATTTTCCAGAATTTCAATGCTAATATCACGCAATTGCTCATATCGTTCACGATCGTACCTTCCCTCTGCAAATGTTAATCCGGCCTGGGCGATAGACTGAAGGCGTTTGGCAACATCAAGCCATTGAAAACTCATACGGCGAAAATTTTAGTAATTTTTGTATTCATCCCAGCTTTTGATGGAAATATCGTCCATACTTAGTTTGCAAACGGCAATAAGAAATGCAGAAGCAAGTCTGGCGTTGGTTATCAATGGAATATTATAGTCCACTGCACTACGGCGAATCATATAGTCGTTGCTGAGCTCTGACTTTGTAAGGTCTTTAGGGATATTAACCACCAAATCAATCATTTTATTTCGAAGGTATTCAAGGGTATTGGGTTTGGCGTCTTCATCCGGCCAGTGCAAAACCGTAGCTTCAACTCCGTTTAATTTTAAAAACTCCGCTGTTCCTTTGGTTGCAAACAAGTTGTATCCTTTTTCAGCAAGCAACCTGCAACTGTTTACAAGCTCCACTTTCGATCGCATGGGGCCGGTCGAGAGCAAAATATTCTTTTTAGGAATGGAATAACCTACCGAAAGCATGGACTTTAATATGGCTTCATAATAATTCTCGCCAATACATCCTACCTCACCTGTGGAGGCCATGTCAACGCCAAGGATGGGATCGGCTTTTTGTAACCTTGAAAACGAGAATTGGGGAGCCTTCACACCAATGTATTCCAAATCAAATGCCGATTTATTTGGTTGCTCTACAGGTAAATCAAGCATAACACGTGTGGCAATATCAATGAGGTTTACCTTTAAAACTTTAGAAACAAATGGGAAACTTCGTGATGCCCTCAGGTTACATTCAATTACTTTAATGTCGTTGTCTTTTGCCAGAAATTGCATGTTGAACGGGCCTGATATTTGCAATGCATCAGCAATTTGGCGTGATATCTTTTTAATACGGCGTACTGTTTCAAAATAGATTTTTTGTGGTGGAAAAACAATGGTAGCATCACCAGAGTGTACACCGGCAAATTCAACATGCTCTGAAATGGCATAAGCAACCAGTTCTCCTTTTCGTGCTACTGCGTCAATTTCAATTTCTTTAGCCTGCTGAATAAACTCCGAAACAACCACGGGATATTGCTTTGAAACATTTGCTGCAAGTTCAAGGTAATGTTCCAGTTCCTCTTCATTTGACACCACATTCATGGCAGCGCCTGACAACACGTAAGAAGGTCTGATGAGAACAGGAAAATCAACTTCTGAAATAAATTCCTTAATTTCCTCTATGCTCGTTAGCTCTTTCCATTTCGGTTGATCAACTTTTAGCTTGTCCAGAAGCATTGAAAATTTATGCCTGTTTTCAGCATTATCAATGTATTTTGGAGATGTACCAAGTATGGGGATATTCTGGTTGTATAAACGCATGGACAGATTGTTCGGTATCTGACCACCTGTGGAAATGATGACTCCTTTAGGTGTTTCAAGTTCAATAATATCCAAAACTCGCTCAAGAGACAACTCATCAAAATAAAGTCGATCGCAAACATCATAATCCGTACTCACCGTTTCGGGGTTGTAGTTGATCATTACAGAGCGATATCCTTCTTTGTTGATTGTATTTAAAGCATTTACACCACACCAGTCAAATTCAACACTGCTTCCAATTCGATACGCTCCGGAACCCAATACCACAACTGACTGGTGATCGTTCTCGTATTCAATATCATTGAAATTACCGCCGTAGGTGAGATAGAGATAATTGGTTTGAGCAGGATATTCTGCCGCGAGCGTGTCAATTTGTTTTACGGCTGGAATAATGCCGTGTTTTTTTCTAAATTCCCTTACCTGAAGCAATCCTTCTTCGGTGTGTTCATTGAAACTTTTAAACACATGGCGGGCAATCTGGAAATCAGAGAATCCAAACTTTTTTGCTTGTCGCAGGTCATCAACTGGCAATATATCGAGGTTATCATATTTTTCGAGAATGTTTTTAAGTTCGAAGATGTTTTTTAGTTTCTGCAAAAACCACCGGTCAATTTTGGTGAGTTTGTGCACATCATCAATGGTATATCCCTTTTCAAAGGCAGCGGCAATAACAAAAATCCGCATGTCCGTTGGATTGACCAGTTCTTTTTCAATATCCTCAAAATCAAGATTCCGGTTGCCAACAAATCCATGCATGCCCTGGCCTATCATTCGGATTCCTTTTTGAATAGCTTCTTCAAAGGTTTTTCCAATGGACATTACCTCGCCCACACTTTTCATACTACTGCCAATTTGCTTGGAAACGCCGATGAATTTATTCAGATCCCAGCGTGGAATTTTACAGACAATATAATCAAGTGCTGGTTCAAAAAAAGCGGGAGTGGTTTTGGTAATGGAGTTTTTAAGTTCATGCAGGCCGTATCCAAGTGCCAGCTTTGCTGCCACAAATGCAAGTGGGTAACCAGTAGCTTTGGACGCAAGTGCACTGGAACGTGAAAGACGTGCATTTACCTCAATAACCCTGTAATCTTCGGAGAAAGGATCGAGAGCGTACTGGATGTTACATTCGCCAATAATACCAATGTGTCTGATGATTTTAATGGCCAACCTCCGTAATTTGTGGTATTCCGTGTTGGTTAGTGTTTGCGATGGTGCAACAACGATGCTTTCACCGGTATGAATACCAAGTGGGTCAAAGTTTTCCATGTTACATACGGTAATGCAGTTGTCGTAAACATCCCGAACTACCTCATACTCAACTTCTTTCCAGCCTTTAAGAGATTTTTCTATCAATATCTGGCTTGAATATGTAAACGATGTTTCTGCAAGTTCGTAAAGTTCTTTTTCATTATAACAAAAACCACTACCCTGGCCTCCCAATGTAAAAGCAGCCCGCGCGATAATAGGATACCCAATCTCTTCCGCTGCTTTAAGTGCATCTTTTGTATTTGTAACAGCAACACTTTCAATGGTTTTGACGTTAATTTCATTTAACCGGGATTTGAAAAAATCGCGATCTTCGGTATCCATAATGGCTTGAACGGGCGTCCCCAATACCTCTACATTGTATTTTTTTAATGCACCATTTTTAAACAGTTCAATACCACAGTTTAAAGCAGTCTGTCCTCCAAACGATAGCAGTATACCTTCCGGTTTTTCTTTTTCAATCACTTTTTCTACAAAGTAGGCAGTTACCGGTAAAAAATATATTTTATCGGCAATACCCTCTGAGGTTTGAACTGTTGCAATGTTTGGATTAATGAGTACCGTAGTAATATTTTCTTCGCGCAATGCTTTTAATGCTTGCGAACCCGAATAATCAAATTCTCCTGCTTCCCCTATTTTTAATGCACCTGAACCCAGTACAACAACTTTTTTTATCTTTTTCATTACGATTGAATAATTTGATAAACCCCGGAAAAATCTCGCCAAAAGTACAAATTATTTGACAAAAAAATGTTGTATAAATGTAAAAAATGCATAAATTTGCAAAGTGAATGTATAAATATACAAATGTAGATGAGGAATAATTACCTGGAGCGAATGAATATGTAACAAGGTATAAAAAAAAATTGGGTGAAAAATAAAACACAACGATTACTCGTAATTCGGGATATTTTAACATCAAAAAAGGTATCAAGTCAGGAGGAGTTGCTGCGTGAACTTGAAGAGCTCGGGTTTAATTATACCCAGGCCACCCTCTCAAGAGATCTCAGATTTTTAAAAGTAAGCAAGGTTGTTGATGCTGAAAAGGGTTACGTGTATCGAATACCCGGCACAGATGAAGATTATACGGGGCCTCATTCAATGGAAGGTTTTCCATTGTCCGGATTTGAGTCTATCGAATTTTCAAATCATCTGGCCATCATTAAAACATATCCCGGATATGCCAGTAGCATTGCTTCACGCATTGACGGGGCAAACATGCTTGAGGTTTTAGGTACCATTGCCGGTGATGATACCATCCTGTTAATTCCGCGTGAAGGAATTGGCAGAAGCGATGTAATAAATGCATTGTCTGAAATTGTGCCGGAAGTAAAGGATAAATCTTTTTAACTGTTTGATCTGATGAAAAAAGAAAAGGTAATACTGGCTTACAGCGGAGGTCTTGATACTTCCGTAATTTTAAAATGGCTAATTGATAAAAATTATGAAGTGGTAGCCTATGTGGCCAATGTTGGCCAGGAGGATGACTTTGAAGACGTTGAAAAAAAGGCTTTAAAAATTGGTGCTTCAAAAGTGTACATCGAAGACCTGAGGAAAGAGTTTGTAACAGACTATATTTTTCCTTCCATACAGGCAAATGCAATTTACGAAAATCGTTATTTGCTCGGAACCTCTCTTGCCAGGCCCATCATTGCAAAAAGGCAAATTGAAATTGCAGCGAAAGAAAACGCTAAATATGTTTCGCACGGTGCTACAGGAAAAGGCAATGACCAGGTTCGCTTCGAACTCTCGTTCTATGCATTGAATCCTTCCATTAAAGTTTTGGCGCCCTGGAAAATGCAGGAATTTCTTGATCAATTTAAAGGACGAACCGACATGCTGAATTATGCGGATGAAAAGGGTATACCTGTGAAAGCCTCATTGTCAAAACCGTACAGTGAGGATGATAACCTTATGCACATTAGCCATGAAGCAGGTATTCTTGAAGATCCTTCCTATAAACCGGAAAAGGAAATGTTTACCAAAATGGTACATCCCACCGATGCTCCTGATAAAATGATTTCGCTTTCAATTGATTTCAAAGATGGTATTCCGGTTCGTTTAAAAAATAACGAAACAGGTGAAACGATTTCCGGAGCTTTTAAATTATTCAACTATCTCAATAAGATTGGTGGTGAAAACGGGGTAGGTTTGCTTGATATGGTTGAAAACCGATTTGTCGGGATAAAATCAAGAGGTGTATATGAAACTCCTGCAGGTACCATCCTGATGCTCGCGCACAGGGATATTGAAGGAATAGCCATGGACCGTGAGGTGATGAAAATAAGGGATATGCTGTCTCCCAAATTTGCCGAACTGGTGTACAACGGGTTTTGGTTCAGCCCTGAAATGGATTTCCTGATGGCAGCCATTGCAAAAAGTCAGGAGCTCATCGATGGCACTGTCTACTTGTCACTTTATAAGGGAAATGTTCTGATTGAAGGCAGGCAATCTCCAAGTTCTTTATACAACCAGGATCTGGCAAGCATGGACATTGAAGGTGGGTTTGATCAAAAAGATAGCGAGGGATTCATAAAAATAAATGCAATACGACTCATGGCACATAATGCCATTTTAAATAAGGTTAAATAATTTTGGTTTATAATAGGTAATCAATTTCAGAGGAATGATATGTGAAGTTGATGAAAACCGGGGGTTTTGTGGACGGAAACACAATCTCTCTTCATAGATATCAATTTGGGTTTATTGATTTTCTTCCCCCGGTTTTTTTTATGTAACGAATTATGAAGAATCAATAAACCGCTGGTTGATAGAATTTTAATTAATATTTTGAATGAATTGCATGAGAGAGAACCTTCAGCTCATGCTGAAAGTCCCGGAAATACTTCGGAGACCGAAGAGAATAAATGCTCAATTTGGGTTTTAATCAACATGGTTAAACAATGTAACAACGATCAACATGAAATTATGGGATAAAGGCATACCAACAAACCACAAAATTGAGATGTTTACGGTGGGATCCGACAGGGAAATTGATCTGTTGCTCGCGCCGTGGGATGTAATTGGAAATATGGCCCATGTAATAATGTTAAAGCACATTGGCCTGATAACTGAAACGGAAACGCGGGACATTTTAAATGCCTTGCAAACCATATATCAGGATGTTCAGTCAGGAAATTTTAGTATTGATGAAAGCATGGAGGATGTGCATTCGCAGGTCGAGTTTCTTGTAACTAAAATGATTGGCGAGAGTGGAAAAAAAATTCACAGTGCCCGATCAAGAAATGACCAGGTGTTATTGGATATCCGGCTTTTTGCGCGACATGCAATCTACATGGTACTCGAAAGTACCAATCAGTTGTTTGATCAACTGATACATCAAAGTGAAACATATAAAGATGTTTTGATACCCGGTTTTACACACATGCAGGCTGCCATGCCGTCATCTTTTGGCCTTTGGTTTGGAGCTTACGCTGAAAGCCTGGCTGATGATATTCAAATGCTGGGAGCGGCATACAAACTAACCAATCAAAATCCACTGGGATCAGCAGCAGGCTATGGTTCATCGTTTCCTATTGATCGTGATCTTACAACACAGTTGCTGGGATTTGAAGATTTGAACTATAATTCCGTGTATGCTCAAATGGGAAGGGGAAAAACCGAAAGAAATGTTACTATGGCATTAAGTTCTATTGCGTTCACCCTTTCAAAAATGGCGAATGACGTTTGCCTTTTCGCCAGTCAAAATTTCGGATTTCTATCATTACCCGATGAATTTACAACAGGTTCAAGCATCATGCCGCATAAAAAAAACCCGGATGTTTTTGAATTAATCAGGGCGAAATGCAATAAAATTCAGGCATTTTTATTCGAAATAATTACTGTCACGAATAATTTATCCAGCGGTTATTTCCGTGATTATCAGGTTGTAAAGGAAGGTTTTCTCAATATTTTCGGGGAACTGAATTCATGTCTTGAAATGGCTACACTCGGGTTGGGCGAAATAAAGGTGAACAAAAACATTGTTGATGATTCGAAATATAGATTTATCTTTAGTGTGGAATATGTAAACCGGGAAGTTCTCAATGGTATTCCATTCAGAGATGCGTATCGAAAGGTTGCATCAGAAATAGAAAATGGCACATTTCGGTCGGATATGAAAATTAATCATTCACACATTGGAAGCATCGGTAATTTGTGCAATGATAAAATTCGTGATAAATTCGAGAAAGCACGAAAAGAAATACGTTACGACAAAGCTGAAAAGGCATTGAAAGATCTAATTAATTATTAGGTAAATGGCTGAAAAGGATTTAAAAATTGTTGTGAAAATTGAATTATGGTCTCTCACGGCCGATGATGGAAATATTGATCCTGAAAAAATGGACCGGTTGACACTTATATTGAGCAACCTCCATAACAGTGGAAAAAATGTGCTGATTGTATCATCCGGAGCCATTGCACTTGGCATGAAGAAATTAAATTTAACAAGCGAACCGGAAAGTTTTAACCAAAAGCAAGCCATTGCGGCAATCGGTCAGGCTGAACTTATTAAAACGTACCAGCACTATTTTTCGGAGTTTAATCAAACCGTAGCTCAGGTTTTGCTTACAAAAGATGTTGTAAAAAACGAAGTTCGAAGGCAAAATGCTACAAACACCTTGAACAGGCTGCTGGACATGGGCATTATTCCTGTCATCAACGAAAATGACACCGTTTCAACCGATGATATTGTTCTTGATGACAACTACCCCTTAACTCTTAAAGTGGCTGAACTGGTTGATTCGGATACAATTTTGGTTAAATCGGAGCATTTAAGGCAATACATGGTTATAAGCAGGGGAGATGATGAGCAGCATACGTTGGAGGAAGAGGATCTTTTTGAGAAGATTGAGCATCTTTCATTCCTGGGATCCGCAGATGGACATCATCAGTTTCCGGAAAAAATTGATATGCAGTAATTTGGGTAATGAATAAACTTATGAGCCAAAGAAATATGTTAAAAGATAAGAATCGACTGGTTGTTAAAATTGGCACATCGACACTTTCGTTTGAAGGCGGCAGACTCAATTTCCAACGAATCGAAAAATTGGCATATGTATTAACTACATTGCAAAAAGCCGGTAAAGAGGTTTTGCTGGTAACATCCGGCGCTATCGGTGTGGGTGCCGGACGATTGGGGATGGGTAAAAAGCCTCATGATCTCGCAACCAAGCAGGCCCTGGCAGCCATTGGACAGGCCGAACTGATGAAAATCTATCAAAAATTTTTTGGCGCAAACTACCAGATGGTTGCACAGGTTCTTTTAACAAAAGACGTTATGACAGATACGGTGAAAAACAGAAATGCTAAAAACACATTGAAAACCCTGTTGGAAATGAATATCATTCCAATTATTAATGAAAATGATACAATATCAACAGACGAAATATTATTCGGGGATAATGACACACTATCAGCGAACGTAGCCGAACTGGTTGAAGCGGATTTGCTTATCATGCTCTCGGATATCGATGGTCTGTATTCCGCTGATCCAAAGGAAAATCCGGATGCCGAAATATTGTCGGTAATTACCGATATATCACCAGAACTCGAAAATTCAGCAAAGGGTAGCGGTTCTTCATTTGGTACCGGAGGAATGATAACAAAAATACTGGCTGCAAAAATTTGTTCTAATGCCGGAATTGATGCGGTTCTTACAAATGGCAAGGACCCGAACATTTTGTTTAACATCATCAATGGAGAGGAAATTGGAACCTTGTTTATTTCAAAAAACACCATTATCTCCAACTGATTGTTTTATTTAAATTCAGTATAAAAAATGACAATTATTAGGTTTTATTCGCTTTTATTTAAGAAATCTGTTATTTTCGCACGCGCCATACATGACATTTGTCATATTATACCATTGCAAATACAAATTAAATTATCTATATATGGGAATTCTTGAGAAATTGGAAAAGTATTCCGTGGAATCATCTCAAATCGATAAGGAACTTTTTAATACTTACAATGTTAAAAGAGGCCTGCGTAATCAGGATGGTTCAGGTGTTTTGGTTGGTCTGACAAACATCGGAGATGTCGTTGGATATGAAAAACAGAATGGTAAAGTAGTTCCTTGTGACGGGCGACTGTATTACCGGGGAATAAGTATAAATAACCTGGTAACCGGATTTCAAAATGATGGACGCCATGGTTTTGATGAAACGATTTTTCTGTTAATGTCAGGTAAACTTCCTTCCAAAACTGAACTTGACCAGTTCAGTTCTCAGTTGTCAGCAATGCGGGATCTTCCCCAGTACTTTACAAAAAATATGATTCTTTCATTGCGTGGAAAAAATATCATGAACATGCTGGCAAGGTCTGTTCTTGTTCTTTATACCATTGATGATTACGCGGAGGATTTTAATCATATGTCGTTGTTGAAGCAATCATTGCATTTGATTGCCAAATTTCCTGTAATCACGGCATACGCATATTATGGTTTTCGTCATTCGTATCAACGAAAGTCTTTAGTTATTCGTCATCCTGAGCCTGGCCTGAGTACTGCTGAAAATTTCCTTTACATGCTAAAGGGGGAGGATTATAGCAGCCTGGAAGCTGATATCGTTGATTTAAATCTGGTATTGCATGCTGAACACGGCGGTGGAAACAATTCTTCATTCACAACCAGGGTGGTTAGTTCTGCCGGAACAGATACCTATTCAGCCATTGCTGCAGCTTTGGGTTCATTGAAAGGTTCGCTTCACGGGGGGGCAAATCTTCAGGTAATGGGAATGATGCAGGATATAAAGCAAAATGTTAAAAACTGGAACGATAAAAAGGAAATAGCTGATTATCTCCTTAAAATTTTGAACAAGGAAGTTGGCGACGGATCAGGAAAAATATACGGAATTGGCCATGCCATTTACACATTGTCAGATCCACGTGCAGTGCTTCTCAAGGAGAAAGCAAGGGAACTTGCCAAAGAAAAAGGGCGGGTAGATGAATTTAATTTATATGCAAATATTGAGGAACTTGCACCAGAAGTATTTGCGAAATTTAAAGGTGGTGAAAATGCAAAGGTAATATGTGCAAATGTTGATTTTTATTCAGGTTTTGTTTACAATTGCATCGGGATCCCAAAGGAGATTTATACACCCATTTTTGCAGTTTCACGAATTGCAGGCTGGTGCGCACATCGATTGGAAGAACTGACTTTTGCATCAAAACGAATTATAAGACCGGCTTATAAAAATGTATGTGATCGGAAAGATTATATACCTATAAATAAGAGGAATACAGATTAAATTGCTGTTAAAGTTCTGTTAATGATTGATGATGCTTTTTTATTCTCTCCCAAAAACTTGTTATCTTTACATTTTGCAAATCAGAGGATATAAAAATGGCGCTGAGAATTAAAATAATACTCAAAAAGGTTAAGATAAAAACATGAGAATGGTATATCTACCTGATTAAGGAATGGCCATTCTCAACCCGGGAATGGCTTTTTTATCTTTAAAAGGTTGATTTATAAAAAACAACAGGAATATGCAAAAAGGATTTCCAAAAGCTCAGGGATTGTATGATCCCGCAAACGAGCATGACAATTGTGGGATAGGATTTGTAACCCAGATCAAAGGTATCAAATCGCACGACATCGTTAAAAAAGGACTGGAAGTATTGATAAATATGACCCATCGCGGGGCGGAGAGTGCCGACAATGTTTCAGGCGACGGAGCCGGTATATTAATACAGGTACCGCATGAATTTATTAAATCCAGAGGAATTAAAGTACCGGAAGCCGGACAATATGGTACCGGAATTGTATTTCTTCCAAAAGGTGAAAAGGACCGGCAGAAGTGTGAAAAAATATTGATAGATACATGTGTTTCTGAGGGATTGGATGTGATTGATTTTCACGATATCAGGGTTGATAACTCGGTTCTGGGCGAAATGTCGCGTTCCACTGAACCCATAATGAAACAGATCTATGTTACCGGGAATTACGAACAACAGGAACTCGAAAGAAAGTTGTACATGGTCCGTAAATTAACGGAAGCAAAAGGCCGGGAGATCGATCCGGAAAATAAGTATGGATTCTATATAGCCAGCCTGTCCAGTAAAATAATGATTTATAAGGGTATGCTCACTCCCCAACAACTGGATCAATACTTTATTGATTTGAGGGATCCAAACATGACAAGTGCCATTGCCCTTGTGCATTCCAGGTTCAGTACCAATACTTTCCCAACATGGGATTTAGCCCAACCATTCCGCTTTTTGGCCCACAATGGTGAGATCAACACAATTAAGGGAAACCGGATGTGGATGCAAACAAGAGAGTCGCTCCTGAAAACGAAACTGTTTGGAGATGACCTGAAAAAACTTTATCCCATCATTGAACCAAACAAAAGTGATTCGGCTTCTCTCGATAATGCTCTTGAATTTCTCGTGCTTACAGGCAAAACCCTTCCCCATGCCTTAAGTATGCTTATACCAGAATCATGGAACGATAAAAATCCGATACCAGCCAGTTTAAAGGCATTTTATGAGTATCACTCCACAATTATGGAACCCTGGGACGGGCCGGCATCCATTGTATTTTCCGATGGCAGATATATTGGTGGTACGCTCGACCGCAACGGACTGCGCCCTTCAAGATATGTCATTACCAAAGATGATCTTATTGTTATGGGGTCGGAGGTTGGGGTGCAAATTTTTCCACCCGAAAAAATAAAGGAAAAAGGAAGATTGCGGCCTGGTAAAATTTTACTGGTTGATACAAAATTTGGAATCATTATTCCCGATGATGAACTAAAAGCTCAGCTCACAAGCCGATATCCTTATGCCAACTGGTTGAAAGAAAACCGGCTGGAGCTTGCTGATATAAAGGTAAAACAACGAGTATCATCATCCATGGGAGATGAGTATAAATCATTTTTAAAAATTTTTGGGTATACCAAGGAAGACCTGGAGGTATTGATTAAACCAATGGCCATTGAAGGTCAGGAACCGGTGCATTCCATGGGTAATGATACTCCATTGGCTGTGATGTCTGAAAAGCCGCAGCGAATGTTCAATTATTTCAAACAATTATTTGCACAGGTAACAAATCCGTCCATTGATCCCATCAGGGAGGGCTTGGTCATGGCACTAACCAACTACATTGGCTCGGTTTCAAAAAATTTATTGGTAGAATCTGCAGATCACTGTAAATTGATAAAATTTCGATCACCTATAGTAACAAATACAGACCTGAAAAAGATAAAAGATCTGGATAGTGAGTACTTCCCGAACATTACACTTCCCATGCTGTTTTCTGCAAATGATGGTGAAAATGCACTTGGTTATGCGTTGGATGAATTATGTCAAAATGCTGAAAAAGCGGTAGACAATGGCAAACATTTTATCATTCTCTCCGATCGCGGAGTGAATGAAAAAATGGCGCCCATTCCCTCATTACTGGCAGTTTCTGCTGTACATCACCACCTTATTAAAACAAAGAAACGTATGCAGGTTGGCCTGGTTGTTGAAACTGCCGAAGCCAGGGAGGTGAATCATTTTGCGTTGTTGTTTGGATATGGTGCAAGTGTGGTAAATCCGTACATGGCGTTTGCAGCGATTGATGACCTTGTAAAATCCGGTGAGATTGGTATCGAATATGCCAAAGCCCGTGAAAATTACATCAAAGGAATCAATAAAGGATTGTTGAAAATTCTATCCAAAATGGGTATTTCAACCCTGAGAAGTTATCATGGGGCCCAGATTTTTGAAGCTATTGGAATTGCCAATAATGTTATTGATAAGTATTTCACCGGTACTGATTCAAGAATTGGAGGTATTGGATTAAAAGAAATTGCAAAAGAAGCTTTAATTCCTCATCAGGAGGCATATGAAAAAGTAAACAATCCACAAAAACGAATCCATTCACAAGGAATTTACCATTATCGAAAAGACGGTGAACATCATGCGTGGAATCCTGAAACGATTGGTCTGCTGCAATGGGCAACCAAAACAAGGGATTATAATAAATTTAAAGAATTTACCGCCCTTGTGAATCATGAGAACCGGAAACCAGCGTTTCTAAGGGGATGCTTTAATTTTAAGACTGCTCAAAAGCCAATTGATATTTCCGAGGTAGAACCTGCAACCGAGATCATGAAACGATTTGTGACCGGGGCCATGTCGTTTGGCTCCATCAGCAAAGAGGCTCATGAGTCCCTTGCTGTTGCCATGAACCAAATCGGGGGTAAAAGCAACACCGGTGAAGGTGGTGAAGATCCCGAAAGATTTATACCACGGGCCGATGGAACATATGCAAGGAGCGCTATTAAGCAGGTGGCTTCCGGCAGGTTTGGTGTAACTACCAATTACCTGGTAAATGCCGATGAGATTCAAATAAAAATAGCACAGGGAGCAAAACCTGGTGAAGGTGGCCAGCTTCCCGGACACAAAGTGGATAAAATTATTGCCAAGATACGTCATTCCACACCGGGTATAACGTTAATTTCACCTCCTCCTCATCATGATATTTATTCGATTGAGGATTTAGCACAGTTAATTTTTGACCTCAAGAATGTGAATCCAACGGCGAAAATTAATGTAAAATTGGTTTCGGTGAAAGGTGTGGGTACCATTGCTGCCGGTGTCGCAAAAGCATATGCTGACAATATTACGATAAGTGGTACCGAAGGAGGTACCGGAGCCAGCCCTGCAAGTTCCATCAAACATGCAGGATTACCTATGGAACTTGGAATCTCAGAAGTTCAGCAAACGCTTGTAATTAATAATTTGCGTGACCGTGTACGTCTACAAACCGATGGGCAGATGAAAACCGGCATGGATGTAATATACGCGGGTTTACTGGGAGCAGAAGAATTTGGTTTTGCAACCTCAGCGCTCATTGTTCTCGGATGTGTGATGATGCGAAAGTGTCATCTCAATACGTGTCCGGTTGGGGTAGCAACACAGGATAAAAGATTGAGGAAACGCTTTATGGGAAAATCAGAGCATGTCATCAATTTCTTTCACTTTGTTGCCGAAGAGATCAGGGAGTACCTGGCCCAAATGGGATTCAGAAAATTTGATGACATTGTAGGTCGTGCAGATTTGCTGCTTCCAAGAACAGATATTACACACTGGAAGGCAAAAACGCTGGATTTTTCTAAGCTTACGTATGTTCCAAAAGAAGCTACCAAACATCCAACTTATTGTGTGTGCCTGCAAAAACATAAAATTGAAGATATTCTTGACCTGGAGCTGATTAAAAAGGCAAACAGGGCCATAAAAAACAAAGAAAAAGTTTGGATTTCATCTGAAATTCACAATACAGATCGAACCACCGGTGCCATGTTATCCGGTGAAATTACAAAGATACACGGAAAATCAGGCCTTCCAAAGGATACATTGTTCTGTAAATTTAATGGTTCGGCCGGACAAAGTTTCGGTGCGTTTTTAGTGAATGGGGTAACATTTCATCTGGAAGGGGATACCAATGACTATCTCGGTAAAGGACTCGCCGGGGGAAGAATTATTGTAACTCCCCCGGATGGTTCAACTTTTGTTCCTCAGGAAAATATTATTATTGGAAACACGGTTCTTTACGGTGCAACTGCAGGTGAAATATACATCCGTGGCGTGGCCGGAGAACGGTTCTGTGTACGAAACAGTGGTGCAAATGCGGTTATTGAAGGGGTTGGTGATCATTGCTGTGAATACATGACCGGGGGGCGAACGGTAGTTCTCGGTACTACAGGGCGTAATTTTGCAGCAGGTATGAGTGGTGGAATTGCCTATGTGCTTGACACAACAGGAAATTTCAGTTATTACTGTAACCAGGGGCTGGTTGAATTAACACCTGTAGGAGATCTGGACGATATCAAGGAATTACAGGAATTGATCAACAATCATTACATGTATACCCGAAGTATACTGGCTGAGAAAATTCTTGTGAACTGGGATGAATACCTGCCACGGTTCATCAAGGTAATTCCGTTTGAATATAAGAAAGTAATGGAAGAACAGAAAATTGCAAAATTACGACGTAAGATCAGACATACAGAAGATGAACCACACTACCAGTATTGATGCATTGAATGTTGAATATTAAAAGATTTACGATATGGGTAATCCAAAAGGATTTTTAGAAATTGACAGGAAACTGGGAGGTTATCGACCTGTAAGTGAGAGAATTAAAGATTTCAGTGAAGTTGAGCAGATCCTTGATGAGAAGGATCGCAAAGATCAGGCAGCAAGGTGCATGGACTGTGGTATCCCGTTTTGCCAATGGGGATGCCCAATTATGAACAACATGCCCGAATGGCAGGATGCCATTTATAAAGGTGACTGGGAAAAGGCATCCGATATTTTGCATGTAACCAATAACTTTCCGGAGTTTACAGGAAAAATCTGTCCCGCACCATGCGAACATGCTTGTGTATTAAACATTGGAGAGGATCCCGTAACCATTAGGGAGAATGAGTCATCCGTTGCAGAAAAGGCCTTTGAACTTGGTTATATCCAACCAAGTCCTCCGGCATACAGAACAGGTAAAAAGGTGGCGGTGGTTGGTTCGGGCCCGGCAGGTCTTGCTTGTGCCGACTTGTTAAATAAATGGGGACATACTGTTACTCTTTTTGAAAAGGATGATGCCATCGGTGGTTTGTTAAGATATGGTATTCCTGATTTTAAGCTCAACAAACACGTGATCGACCGGCGTTTACAAATCCTGGTGGATGAAGGCTTGATAATTAAAACAAATATACATGTAGGCCAGGATATATCAGGAGAGAAATTGCTAAAGGAATTTGATGCAGTATGTCTTACAATCGGAGCCATGAAACCACGGGATTTACCCGTTGCCGGAAGAGAATTGAAAGGCATACATTTTGCAATGGAGTTTTTAACGCAGCAAAACAAGCTTGTCCGGGGAGTAAAAATTCCTGAAGAAGAGAAAATTTCAGCGAAAGATAAGGATGTGGTTGTGATTGGTGGTGGAGATACCGGTTCGGACTGTGTTGGAACATCTGCACGACAGGGAGCAAAAAGCATTACTCAGATTGAAATACTTCCAAAGCCGCCAACAAAAAGGAGTTTTGATAATCCATGGCCTTACTGGGGAAATACCCTGCGAACTTCCAGTTCACATGAGGAGGGTTGTAAACGAATTTGGGGAACGGCAACAAAAAAATTTATTGGTAAAAATGGTGCTGTCAATAAAATTGAAGTGGCTGAAGTGAGTTGGGAAAAGAAAGATGGGAAATTCATGATGAATGAGAAATTGGATACCAAAAAGAAATTAAATGCTGATTTGGTGTTACTTTCCATGGGGTTTGTTCATCCTTTCCATGAAGGTATCGTTGATGGATTTGGACTGGAATACGACCATCGGGGCAACATCAAGGTACAACAAAATTATCAAACGTCAAAAGAGAAAGTTTTTGCTACCGGAGATGCTGTCATGGGAGCAAGCCTTGTTGTTCGGGCCATTGATGCCGGCAGGAGAGCTGCAAAAAGTGTTGATACGTATTTAGGTAAATAGAATTTCTGTCATTATCAAATCATAATATCCCGTTTCGAACAATTGTTGATTCAGGAATGTAATAAAAAGTCATAATTATCTCGGTTGCCCAGTTCAAGCGGTTGAATGCCATTTTTAAATATCCTGACAGGCTTATTTCCTAATAAGTGAATAATATTATTTTCAATATGAAAGGCAGTTCCTTCTCTTAATCCTGCAACATAAACGGAAGGATTCACCTGTATAAATTCGTTAATACGTTCCTCCCTGGTTTCGCCGGCATGACCATCAGGATTGGCATCAACATAGTGCGGATTGATTTGAAAGGGTATGAGTTGAAGGGCATTGAAATTTTTTGGCTCAATTACAGGCATGTCGTTGGTGGTCATAATCGTAGGACAGGTGACATTCGAACCGGCACTCCAGCCGATGTAAGGTATTCCCGTTTTTACCATTCCTGATAAAGGTGCCAGTAAATGAAGCTTTTGTAATTGGTGCAGTAAGTGAAAGGTGTTTCCGCCACCAACAACAATACCCCCGGCATTGTTAATCGCATTTACTTGATCTTTATAGCGGTGAATGGAGGTAATCTCGTAACCCCAGTCATTAAATTTTGTTTTTACTTTATCTTCATATTCATCGTAACCAAAAGATACTGCTGCATAGGGGATGAATAAAAGAGCACGTGTCTCGTTTTTAAGAAAATCTTTGATATATTTTTCAGCATAAACCAGGTATTCTTCTCCGGCGTTTGTTGAATTGCTGAGTAACAGTAGTTTCATGGTGCAATTTTTAATTAGTTTGAAATCAGTTATATAAAGGTAATAAAAAAAGTAAAGTTTTTTTTTCAAAAATTCGATTAAAAACTTGCAAAATTTATTTATAATTTTTATCTTTGACCAAACGTTCAATCAAAAACAATAAAGTTGAAGCAATGCATCAGCTTTTTTTTGAGGTCAAAAATGACTAAACGTTCAATCAAAATAAAATGAAAAACAGGAGATTTTCAAGGTTTAATGAATAATAATAATATTAATCCAATGAGTCCAAGAACAGAAGAACAATACGAGATTATACGAAAGGAGAAGCGGGAAATTATAAAGGGGGCAGCTCTTGAACTTTTTGCAAATGAAGGATTTCATCAAACATCAATTGCAAAGATTGCACGCAAAGCTGCCATTTCAAAGGGTTTGTTGTACAACTACTTTGATAGCAAGGAGCAGTTACTTTCAGAGCTTTTTCATGATATCATGCAGCGCATTATAGATTTGCTTGATCCAAATCATGATGAACAGATTACGCCGGAAGAAGCTGAGCACTTTTTTGATGAGTTTTTTAAAACTCTGGTTGATAACCCAAAAGAATGGCGGTTGTTTTATCAATTGACTATGCAAAAAGATGTGATGGATTTTCTAATGAAAGAAAGCACCCAATCGAAAATTCAATCAAATCAGCAAATCATCCTCAACTATTTTGTGAAACAAAATTTTAATGATCCTGAGCTTGCCATTATTATGTTTTCATCAATTTTTAAAGGTTTTACGCTGATGTATGCATTTGCTCCTGAGATGTTTTCAGATGATTTGCTTGAAAGATTTAAACAAAAAATCAAGGATATTTTCATTCATAGAAATGTGAAACCGTCTGATAAAGAAATGGAAATCAATGACAAACTCGGATATTATTTGCTTTGATTAAACATGATGAAACAGACCTCCGACAAATCGGAGCAAGCTATCCGCCGATTGCCGGGCAAGTTATCTGAGATAATGACAGAGGCACACTGCGCTTTCGTATAGCTTCAGCGGAGCAAGCACTAC
>CAZAMT010000014.1:0-32971 GCA_964486145.1 uncultured Bacteroidales bacterium | reverse complement strand
GGCTGAGCAAAAGAAAGAAAAAGCCAAACAGGATGAGAAGGATAAACAAAGTTAGATGAAACCCTCATCCACAGAAGTTCTCAAAAAGAGTATGAACCGAGTTTACGAACTCGCCGAAGGTAATAAAACATGGCGTGTACCGCTGCGGCGGAAAGGGTTCCACGGCTTTAGAATTGCGAATGCTATTTTCTGACAATTATAAAAAAGCAGGAAGTTTTTCCTGCTTGTATATTTATTTTTTTTTAAAGATTTATTGTAACAGGATTGTTCACCTATTTATTTTTTAATCGCATTAAGCGGTCACATTGCTCGTATTGCTCATTTTTCTGATAATACGTCATTAGTCGCTCAAAGAACGTGTTATCGGTAAAATACGGATGTGCGGGGTCATACTTTATTTTACCCTTAACGGTGTAATGAAAGACATCATCAATGTTTTCTACATTGACCGGTTCTTCAAATTTAAGTGTATCTGAATTCTTATATTTTTCCAAAAAATTAATTAATGTAAGCTGAATATTGATAAAATCGTTATTTTCCGCAAGAAGGTTTTTATTTTCCTGGTATTGTTCTTCAAATTTACTTGTTCTATCGGATGAGGTTGGTTGTTTTAAAATCTCTTTAATTTTCAGTTGATTATCTTTTATTCTTTCAAGATTAGTTTTTACCCTCAGTTTTAACAGCTCAATGGTTTGTTGGATCAGATCTTTCATTGTTTTATTTTTTGAAATCTGTAACAAAAATAAGAGATACCTCGTAAAAAACAGATTTTTTTTGATAAAATAATATGATCCATTTACCAACAGCTTCTTCTATTGCAGTTCAAAAAAAAGCCCCACCGTTTAATTCGGCAGGGCTGATAATTACATATTTTATTTTTAAACCTGCTTGAATTTGCCCAGGTCATTTACCGTGGAAATTCTTATAAATTCTGCTTTTGCTTTATTTTCAGCTCTTGCATGTTTGAGAAATATTTCAAGAGATTTCCAGTATTTTTGATCCCGGTTGGTATCCAGGATAAGCAAGTACCCCATAATGATGTGTCCTGCCATTTCCACCATTCGTCTGGCCTGAAAGTCTGTAAATTCCTGGTCATCAATTTCAATTACCTTGTTAACTGCCATTTCATATTCCTCTGTCATGCTTATGAGGGCGCGTCGGTAATTATGCAACTCAGGTTTTATTTCTTCAGCCTCATATGCACGGATCTGATTAAGAAATCCATGAGTGGTTACCCCTCTTACGGCAGCAACAACCTGTAATTGAGTAGTTCCCTCGTAAATGGAAGTTATTCGTGCATCCCTGTAGATTCGTTCTACCGGATAATCTTTCATAAAACCTGAACCACCGTGTATCTGCACGGCATCATATGCAATCTGGTTACAGATTTCAGAAGTCAAGCCTTTTACCAGTGGAGTGAAAATATCAGCCAGACGCTGGTATTTTTTCATTTCATCACGCTCTTCTTTTTCAAGTTTTCGTTCTTCAGAAATATGCGTATAGGTTTTATAAATATCAACAAACCTGCCGGTTTCATAAAGCAACGAACGGGATGCATCCAGGCGGGCTTTCATTAACGCAAGCATTTCGTATACAGCCGGAAATTTAATGATTTCTTTCCCAAACTGCTGCCTTTCCAATGCATAATTCATTGATTCACGATATGCTGCTTCCGAAATGCCAACCGATTGTGCGGCAATACCTAATCTGGCACTGTTCATGAGAGCCATTACATATTTAATGAGGCCCATTTTCCTTGTCCCAACCAGTTCAGCAGGAGCATCCTTAAATATTAGTTCACACGTGGGTGAGCCAATGATTCCAAGTTTATGTTCAATGCGTCTGACTGTAACAGCATTATGTGTTTTATCATAAATAAACATGGATAATCCACGGGCATCCGTTGTTCCAGGTTCCGATCGGGCCAGTACCAATGAAACATCACCATCACCATTTGTGATAAATCTTTTAACCCCATTCAGATACCATTTATCTTCCTTTTCATTGTAGGTTGCTTTAAGTTGTACAGCCTGCAAATCAGATCCTGCATCCGGTTCGGTTAAATCCATTGCGGCAGTGGCACCACGCGAGATCTTTGGTAGGTATTTGTCCTTTTGCTCTTCAGTTGCAAATTCGTTTATGGTCTCGGCACAATCCTGGAGTCCCCAAATATTTACAAAACCAGCATCAGCACGTGATACAATATCCGCAGCCATAATATACGGTATAATGGGGAAATTTAATCCTTCGTATTTACGTGGCAGGGTAATGCCCATGAGTCCTGCTTTTACAAGAGCTTCCAGGTTCTTATCTGTTCCTGTCGCGTATTGTACATGTCCATCTACAACTTTGGGACCTTCCGCATCTACGTTTTCAGCATTTGGGTCAATAACATTTGCGCAAATATCACCAACGATTTCCAGGACCCTGTCGTAATGGTCCATGGCATCTTCAAAGTCAACCGGAGCGTAATCAAATGTATCTTTGTCCGCAAAATCACGCTCTTTTAAAGTAACAATTTTTTTCATCAACGGATGTGTCAGATGAAATTTTAATTCGGGATTATCTGTATAGAAATTTGCCATTTTTTCTTTTTTTAATGCGATGAAAAAGACACTTTATTTTGTGTTATTCTTGTAATATTTAATCATTTTGGGAATTACTTCATCAATGGAACCGGTTATCACGTAATCGGCAATTCGGTTGATAGGCGCACCCGGGTCGGTATTCACTGCAATGATCATGCTGGATTCTTCCATCCCTGCTGTGTGTTGAATTTGACCACTGATTCCACAGGCAATGTACAATTTTGGTCTGACTGTTACACCGGTTTGACCAATTTGCCTGTCATGTTCAGCAAAACCAGCATCCACGGCTGCCCTTGATGCACCAACTTCTGCACCGATTACATCGGCAAGCTCATAAAGCAGGTTAAAATTTTCTTTGCTGCCAACACCGTATCCACCGGAAATAATGATGGATGAGTTTTTAATGTTAACCCTGGATTTTTCCATGTGACGTTCAATGACTTTTACAACAAAATCATCATCCGAAACATATTTTGAAACATCGAGATTTACAAGTTTACCTTCATGGGTGTCCGAATAAATTTCTTTTTTCATAACACCCTCCCGAACGGTAGCCATCTGGGGTTTGCGGTCAGGGTTTATGATTGTTGCCACAATATTACCACCGAAGGCAGGGCGTATCTGATACAAAAGATCTTTATAAACTTTGTTTTGCTTTTTTTCTTCGTGGTCGCCAATTTCAAGGGATGTGCAATCAGCCGTTAAACCGCTGCCGAGTGCCGAAGAAACCCTTGGACCCAGATCCCTTCCGATTGTACTTGCACCCATCAGTGCAATTTGTGGTTTTTGCTCCTGAAAAAGCTTTACCGTAATGGATGTATGAGGCAATGTGGTATATGGGCTTAACCTTTTGTCATCCGCAATGTAAACCGTGCCTGCACCGTACAAATACAATTGTTTTTCAATACCTTTGAGGTCATGACCTATAACCAGAGCATCGAGGTTGCATTTCAGTGAATCAGCGAGTTTTCGTCCCTTGGTCATTAATTCGAGACTGATATCTGCAATTTTATTATCTTCTAATTCGCAATATACAAATATGTTGTTCATTTTTTTTTTGATTTGAGTTGATGGTTATCCCAATGTGTGATTTTCAATAAGTTCAATCATCAGGTCTTCTATTTCTTTATCGCTGCTGGATAAAACTTTTGCTTCTTTCGCCTGAAAAATAATATTTTCTATTTTTTTCACCTTGGTTGGTGAACCCGAAAGCCCTAATTGATTAACATCGCACTCCACATCATTGACACTCCATTCCTCGATGTTCAGGTAAGGCCTGTCGGAATGAATGGCAAGATAATCCTCGGAAAGGTTTTGTCTTTCGGTAATGGTACTTGCCCTTTTATATTTCATCAACAATTTAGCGTTTCGCGGACGGCATTCCGGAGCTGATCCATGCACCGTAATAACAGTTGGCAAAGGACCTTCCACTGTTTCCACACCTCTTTCAAGACGTCTTTTTATTTTGATTTTGTTTTTTGAAACATCAACAATTTCTTCAGTGTAAGTTATTTGCGGGATTCCAAGTTTTTCAGCGACCTGCGGGCCAACCTGGGCGGTGTCACCATCAATTGCCTGTCGACCGCAAAGGATGATATCAAAATCTTTTAATTTTTTTATAGCACAGGAAATGGCATAGGATGTTGCCAGAGTATCTGCACCTGCAAAAGCCCTGTCGGTAAGCAAATACCCGGTATCGGCTCCCCGGTATAATCCTTCCCGGATAATTTCAGCAGCCCTGCCTGGTCCCATGCTGATAATGGTTATTGTAGAACCCGGAAATCTTTCTTTTAATCTTAACGCCTGTTCGAGGGCATTCAAATCCTCAGGATTAAAGATGGCTGGCAGTGCAGCCCTGTTGACCGTCCCGTCAGCTTTCATTGCATCTTTACCAACATTGCGGGTATCCGGAACCTGCTTTGCTAAGACAATGATTTTTAGCGATTTCATTCAATATCTGTTTTGGTTAAATATTCTTATCGAATTATTGGAATTTACTTTATTATTTTGCTTAAGTTGTTAATTAATAACTTGTTAAAAAAAATATTTATAAAAACCGGGTTGACAAATATAAGATAAATTAAAAAAACAACAACCCGGGTTCGCAATTTAGCCTTACTAATTAATAAATTATTTACAATCGACTGTTTACGATTAAGTTCACTACCTTTTCTGTGAAAAGAAAGTGTAACTAAATCGGGCTAATACCGCATTAGGCGGCACAAGCTCTGCTGTGCCATAAATTAATATTATAACTTATGAATAGGGCAGGTTAGAATGTACCCAAAAAACAGAAAAAGTCGTCCGAATTTAAAGACGACTTTTTCAATAATACATTTTATTGTTCTGTTAAGCCTGGGCTGTTGGTCCACCAAAACCTCCCATCGGAATGTTATTGGAACCTTTACCCTCAACTTTTTTTATTTCTCCATGTATTGACTCATATTTGGCGATATTGTCTTTCAATGCCAGGTACAGTCTTTTTGCATGTTCGGGTGTAAGAATGATTCTCGATTTCACCTCTGCTTTTGGAGTACCGGGCATGATACGAACAAAGTCCATAACAAATTCTGAAGACGAATGGGTAATAATGGCCAGGTTTGAGTAGATTCCCTGGGCAATATCTTCTTTCAGTTCAATGTTTATTTGACCGCCAGATGGCGGATTTTTTTTGTTATCTTGATCGGCCATAATATTATTATCTATACATTATTCTTAACTACTTCGGTATCCGATTTCTTATCGGCAGTAAGTTTTTGATATTCTTCCTGCGAACCAACAATGAGTTTTTCATATTTTCTAACACCTGTTCCTGCTGGAATTAAATGACCTACGATTACATTTTCCTTCAGGCCTTCCAGATGATCTACCTTACCGAAAATGGCAGCTTCATTAAGCACTTTTGTGGTTTCCTGGAATGAGGCTGCAGAAATAAAGCTTTTTGTTTGCAATGCAGCTTTCGTAATTCCCTGAAGTATAACACTTGATGTAGCAGGAATGGCATCTCTTGCTGTAATGGGCTTCAAATCACGACGCTTTAACACGGAGTTTTCATCTCTCAGTTTTCGAGCGGTAATGATTTGCCCAGGTTTTACATTGTTGGAATCACCAGGTTCTTCAACCACTTTTTTACCATATATCCAGTCGTTTTCATCCATAAATTCCCATTTGTCTACGACTTGTTTTTCGAGGAATTTGGTATCGCCCGGATCAATTATATCTACTTTACGCATCATCTGACGAACAATAATTTCAAAATGCTTGTCATTGATTTTCACACCCTGCAGACGATATACTTCCTGTACCTCATTGACAATGTATTCCTGAACCTTCGTAGGTCCTTTAATGGCAAGAATGTCTGAAGGTGTAATAGCACCATCGGATAATGGGATACCAGCTTTTACGAAATCATTTTCCTGAATAAGTATTTGTTTTGATAACGGAACCAGGTACTTTTTCACCTGCCCGGTTTTCGAAGTAATGATTACTTCCCTGTTACCTCGCTTAATTTTACCGAATGAAACCTCACCATCAATCTCAGATACAACTGCAGGATTGGATGGGTTACGGGCCTCAAATAATTCGGTAACCCTGGGAAGACCACCTGTGATATCACCGGATTTACCAACAGCTCGTGGTATTTTTACCAGAATATCCCCTGTTTTTACCTCACTACCATCTTCAATGACGATATGAGAATTTACGGGAATATTGTACGATTTCAGTACTTCGTTGTTATTACCCAGAATCTTAATGATTGGGTTCTTCGTTTTATCTCTTGTTTCGATGATCACTTTTTCGCGGAAACCGGTTTGTTCATCGGCTTCTTCTTTATAAGTGATTCCTTCTATTACGCTCTCAAAGCTTACTTTTCCTGATGTTTCAGAGATAATAACCGCGTTATATGGATCCCATTCACATATCAAATCTCCTTTTTGAACCTCTGCACCGTTTTTAATATATAATTTGGCACCATAAGGAATATTTTGTGTTGTCAGGGCAATGCCTGTTTTTTTATCGATGACACGCATTTCTGCCAATCGTCCGATTACAACATCAACCTTATTCCCTAATTCATCGGTTTTTGCAACGGTTCTCAGTTCGTCAATTTCAATAATTCCATTGTATTTGGAGGTAATGCTTGATTCGGCGGTGATATTTGATGCGGTACCACCCACGTGGAATGTTCGGAGTGTAAGCTGCGTACCGGGCTCACCGATAGACTGCGCGGCGATAACACCCACGGCTTCACCGATTTGAACCATTCGACCTGTTGCAAGGCTTCGGCCATAACATTTGGCGCAAACTCCTTTTTTAGATTCACAAGTCAATACCGAACGAATTTCCATTTGTTCAACCGGTGATTCCTCGACTTTTTTAGCAATATCTTCCGTTATTTCTTCACCGGCATTTACGAGGTGTTCCCCTGTTAACGGATCAAAAACATCATGCAGGGATACTCTGCCTAAAATTCTTTCATACAACGTTTCTACAACCTCTTCGTTTTTCTTAATGGCTGTAGCAACCAGACCTCTTAGTGTTCCACAGTCTCTTTCCATGATAATAACATCCTGTGAAACATCCACCAGGCGGCGTGTAAGATAACCGGCATCAGCGGTTTTTAAAGCTGTGTCAGCCAGACCTTTTCGCGCGCCGTGAGTTGAAATAAAGTATTCCAGAACCGAAAGACCTTCTTTAAAATTTGAAAGAATTGGGTTTTCAATAATTTCCGATCCTGTAGAACCGGATTTCTGCGGTTTTGCCATAAGACCACGCATGCCAGAAAGCTGACGAATCTGTTCTTTTGAACCCCTTGCCCCAGAGTCAAGCATCATATAAACTGAGTTAAACCCTTGATTATCTGAAGACAGTTGTTGCATCAATATTTGTGTTAGTCGTGCATTTGTATGTGTCCAAATGTCAATAATCTGGTTATATCGTTCGTTATTGGTGATAAAACCCATGTTGTAATTGTTCAATACATCGTCTACCTGGTCATAACCATCTTTAACGAGTTCTTCTTTCTGGTCGGGTACAATTACATCATCAATGTTAAATGATAAACCACCACGGAACGCCATGTGATATCCAAGATCTTTAATATCATCCAGGAATTTGGCAGTAACAGCAGTACCTGTAACTTTTAAAACGGTACTGATGATTTCACGAAGGGATTTTTTGGTAAGAAGTTCATTGATAAACCCAACACCTTCAGGTACAAGTTCATTGAAAATTACCCTTCCAACTGTAGTTTCGGTTATTTTTTTAACTTTTTCACCTTTTTCATAATCGACTACTTTCACTTTTATAACCGCATGCAAGTCCACTTTTCTTTCATTATGTGCAATGGTAACTTCTTCGGGTGAATAAAACACCAGGCCTTCGCCTTTCACGGGTCTTTCCGGTGTTCCTTTACGTGCTTTGGTAATATAATACAATCCCAATACCATGTCTTGCGATGGCACTGTAATAGGCGCTCCATTTGCCGGATTAAGGATATTATGGGATGCAAGCATTAATAATTGTGCTTCCAGAATTGCTGCATTGCCGAGTGGCAGGTGCACTGCCATCTGGTCACCATCGAAGTCGGCATTGAATGCCGTACATACCAATGGGTGCAACTGAATGGCTTTACCCTCAATAAGTTTTGGCTGGAATGCTTGAATACCAAGACGATGAAGGGTAGGAGCACGGTTCAGCAGAACCGGATGTCCTTTCAATACATTTTCAAGAATATCCCAAACAACCGGGTCTTTTCTATCTACAATTTTCTTGGCCGATTTCACGGTTTTAACAATCCCGCGCTCAATTAATTTCCTAATTATAAACGGCTTGTAAAGTTCAGCTGCCATTTCTTTTGGTAATCCACATTCATGAAGACCAAGTTCCGGACCAACCACAATAACTGACCTTGCCGAGTAGTCAACCCTTTTACCCAACAAGTTCTGACGGAATCGACCCTGTTTACCTTTCAAGCTATCGCTTAATGATTTTAGTGGCCTGTTGGCATCTGTTTTAACTGCATTTGATTTTCTTGAATTATCAAATAATGAATCAACGGCTTCCTGCAACATTCTTTTTTCGTTTCTCAAAATAACTTCAGGAGCTTTGATTTCAATTAATCTTTTCAACCTGTTGTTTCGGATAATTACTCTCCTGTACAGGTCATTCAGGTCAGATGTTGCGAACCGTCCACCATCCAAAGGAACCAATGGCCGTAATTCAGGTGGAATGACTGGCACGACCTTAACAATCATCCATTCCGGACGGTTTACACCTTTTGATTCGCGAAATGCCTCAACAACCTGAAGACGTTTCAATGCCTCATTTTTACGTTGCTGTGATGTTTCATGATTGGCTTTGTGACGCAATGAATATGATAGTTCATCTAAATCAGAGCGAGAGAGAAGATCATATAATGCTTCAGCACCCATTCCAGCGATAAATTTATCCGGATCATTATCATCGAGCAACTGGTTTTCTTTCGGCAACGTTTCTAAAATATCAAGGTATTCTTCTTCTGTAAGAAAATCAAGATATTTTATACCATCTGTTGTTTTTATTCCCGGATTGATAACAACGTATCGTTCGTAATAAATAATTGAATCGAGTTTCTTTGTTGGAAGTCCCAGCAGATAACCAATCTTGTTCGGGAGTGATCTGAAATACCAGATGTGGGCAACCGGAACCACAAGTGAGATATGGCCCATTCGCTCGCGCCGAACCTTTTTTTCCGTAACTTCAACTCCACAGCGATCACATACGATGCCCTTGTAACGGATTCTTTTGTATTTTCCGCAATGGCATTCATAATCTTTTACCGGACCAAAAATCCGTTCACAAAACAATCCATCTCTTTCCGGTTTATAGGTTCGGTAATTGATTGTTTCAGGTTTTAAAACTTCGCCGCTGGATCGTTCAAGTACTTCTTCTGGTGAAGCTAATCCAATAGCAATTTTTGTAAAATTGGATTTATTTTTATTGTCTTTTCGAAATGACATAGAGCGTAATTTAAAAAGTTTACACTACATATATTTTTATAAAAGGAACTGTAAAAGTTCCCGTCTCGGTGTTAAATAAGATTCACACTTAATCCCAACCCACGCAATTCATGAAGAAGTACGTTTAGTGATTCGGGTATACCAGGTGATGGCATATTTTCGCCTTTAACAATGGCTTCGTATGCTTTGGCCCTTCCGATGACATCATCTGATTTAACCGTAAGAATTTCCTGCAGGATGTTTGATGCCCCAAATGCTTCGAGGGCCCACACTTCCATTTCACCAAACCGCTGACCTCCAAACTGAGCTTTACCACCAAGCGGTTGCTGTGTGATGAGTGAGTATGGCCCAATTGAACGTGCATGCATTTTATCATCAACCATATGACCCAGCTTCAACATATATATGATGCCCACTGTAGCAGGCTGGTCAAAACGCTCACCTGTTCCACCATCATAAAGATATGTTTTTCCGTACCTCGGTAATTCTGCTTTTTTGGTATAATCGGAAATTTCATCGAGTGTGGCGCCATCAAATATAGGTGAAGCAAAGTTTACACCAAGCTTTTCACCAGCCCAGCCCAACACAGTTTCATAAATCTGACCAAGGTTCATTCTCGAAGGTACTCCAAGTGGATTCAAAACTATGTCTACCGGAGTACCATCTTCAAGGAATGGCATGTCCTCGTCACGTACAATTTTGGCAACGATACCTTTATTACCGTGTCGTCCTGCCATTTTATCACCAACCTTCGCTTTACGTTTTTTGGCAATGTAAACTTTAGCAAGTTGAATAATCCCGGCTGGTAACTCATCACCTATGGTAACATTGTATTTTTTACGTTTATAAATACTCTCAATTTCTTTGTATTTATTGATGTAATTATGCAACACAGTGCTGATGGTATCATTTTTATCCTTGTCGGTCGTCCATTTGTCAGGATTGATGTTCATGTAATCCAAATCCTGCAAAATCTTTTGGCTAAATTTGGTACCTTTTGGCACAACGTCAACATTCAGATAATCGGTAACACCTTGTGAGGTTTTACCATTAAGTAGAATGAATAATTTATCAACCAAACGTCCTTTTAAGTCTGTGGATTCTCGTTCGAATTCTTCCTCGATTTTTGAAAGTATAGGTTTGGTGGAAGCTTTATGTTTCTTATCTTTTACTGATCTTGAAAACAGTTTTTTATCAATTACAATTCCCTGCAACGATGGAGATGCCTTTAGCGATGCATCTTTTACGTCACCGGCTTTGTCGCCAAAAATAGCTCGTAATAGTTTTTCTTCAGGCGATGGGTCGGATTCCCCTTTTGGAGTTATTTTCCCAATCAATATGTCACCTGGTTTAACATCGGCTCCAATGCGAATCAATCCATGTTCATCGAGGTCTTTGGTAGCTTCTTCGCTGACATTTGGAATATCAGCGGTGAGTTCTTCCAGCCCTCTTTTAGTATCACGAACTTCGAGCATGTATTCATCAATATGAACTGAAGTAAAGATATCTTCACGGACAACCTTTTCAGAAATTACAATAGCATCCTCAAAATTGTATCCTTTCCAGGGCATAAATGCTACTTTCAGATTTCTACCCAGTGCCAAATCACCTCCTTTTGTTGCATAACCTTCTGTAAGGATTTGTCCTTTGAGTACTTTATCACCCTTTGAAACAATCGGTCGTGCATTGATGCATGTGTTCTGATTTGTCTTTCTGAATTTTGGAAGTCGATATCGTTTTGTTTCACCTTCAAAACTTACAAATTTTTCTTCATCGTTGCGGGTATACCTTACAATAATTTCATTGGCATCGACATATTCAACAACGCCATCACCTTCGGCAACTGTTAAAAGGCGCGAATCTCTTGCAACGATTGATTCGATTCCCGTTCCAACAATTGGGGCTTCGGGGTGAATCAAAGGAACAGCCTGACGCATCATATTTGAACCCATTAGTGCACGGTTGGCATCATCATGCTCAAGAAACGGAATGAGCGATGCTGCAATGGATGCTATCTGATTAGGTGCAACGTCCATCAAATCAATTGTTTCAGACTCTGCCAGTGGAAAATCGCCATCATATCGAGCTTTTACCCGGTTATTGGTAAATGTTCCATCCTCGTTTAACGGAGCATTGGCCTGTGCAATAACCTTGTTCTCTTCTTCTTCAGCACTTAAAAATTCAACACCTTTTCCTGAAATATCGACCTTGCTGATTTCAACTTTTCTGTAAGGTGTTTCAATAAAACCAAGATCATTGATTTTAGCATATACGCAAAGCGATGAAATTAATCCGATATTTGGTCCTTCAGGAGTTTCAATCGGGCATAACCGGCCATAGTGGGTATAGTGAACGTCACGAACCTCAAACCCTGCACGTTCCCTTGACAATCCACCCGGCCCTAAAGCCGACATTCTTCTTTTGTGTGTCATCTCTGATAATGGATTTGTTTGATCCATAAACTGAGACAATTGATTTGTTCCAAAGAAGGAGTTTATAACCGATGATAATGTTTTTGAATTGATTAAGTCAATGGGTGTAAAAACTTCGTTATCGCGCACGTTCATTCGTTCACGAATGGTACGTGCCATACGTGCAAGGCCAACACCAAACTGGTTCCCGAGTTGCTCTCCAACTGTACGTACACGGCGATTACTCAAGTGATCGATATCATCAACATCGGTTTTTGAATTGATCAATTCGATCAAGTATTTGATGATTTCAATAATATCTTCTTTGGTAAGGACTTTCACGTCCTTTTGGGTATTTAACCCTAGTTTTTTATTGATCCTGTACCGACCAACCTCACCAAGATCGTAACGTTTGTCAGAAAAGAAGAGTTTGTCGATAACATCTCTCGCTGTAGATTCATCAGGCGGTTCTGAATTACGTAATTGCCTGTAAATGTGCAGAACAGCTTCTTTCTCTGAATTACAGGGATCTTTTTGAAGTGTATTATAAATAATGGCATAATCAGAGAGGTTCTGATTTTCTTTGTGCAGTAATATTGCTTTTGCACCGGAATCAATGATGGGTTCAATGTGTTCGTCTTCAAGAACAGTTTCACGATCAATTATAACCTCATTCCGTTCAATGGATACTACCTCTCCGGTATCTTCATCCACAAAATCTTCCACCCACGTTTTTAATACACGTGCGGCCAGTTTTCTGCCCACCACTTTTTTTAGTGCTGCTTTTGATACTTTTAATTCATCGGCGAGGTTGAATATTTCGAGGATATCCTTGTCGCTTTCGTATCCAATAGCCCTTAAAAGGGTAGTAACCGGCAATTTCTTTTTCCGGTCAATATAAGCGTACATGACACTGTTGATGTCAGTAGCAAATTCAATCCATGATCCTTTAAAAGGAATAATCCTGGCTGAATATAACTTTGTTCCGTTCGCGTGTAAACTTTGTCCGAAGAATACGCCGGGTGAACGGTGCAATTGAGATACAACCACCCTTTCGGCTCCGTTAATAACAAACAATCCTCTCTCCGTCATGTAAGGCACTGTACCGAGGTACACATCTTGTATGACAGTATCAAAATCTTCATGTTCAGGATCTGTGCAATACAGTTTCAATTTTGCTTTCAGCGGAACACTGAATGTCAGTCCCCTTTCAATGCATTCTTCGATGGTATATCTTGGAGGGTCTATTTGATAATCCAGAAATTCCAGTACAAAATTGTTTCTTGTATCACTGATTGGAAAATTTTCAAGAAATACCTGATGCAACCCTTCTCTCTTTCTTTCTTCGGGCGTAGTCCCCAACTGGAAAAACTCTTTAAATGATTTCAATTGCACTTCCAAAAAATCAGGATATTCTAACTGGTTTTTTGTTGATGCAAAACTTATCCTTTGAACTGTTCTATTTTCAGACATTTACTTTATTGTATAAAATTTGAACTTATGTTAGTACAAACAGCAAAAGGCTTAGAATCCCTAAGTGGGCTTCTAAACCTGTAATAATCTCTAAGACAATATGTTATTTAAGTTCAACTTCTGCTCCAGCTTCTTCTAATTGTGTTTTCAACGCTTCTGCTTCGTCTTTCGGAATTCCTTCTTTCACGGGTGCCGGTACTGAGTCAACAACTGCTTTGGCTTCTTTAAGACCTAAGCCAGTTAACTCTTTCACGAGTTTCACAATCTGTAATTTTGCTCCACCCGGTGCTTTTAGGATAACATCGAATTCTGTTTGTTCCTGTTCAGCAGCATCTTCACCACCTCCAGCAGGACCTGCAACAGCAACCGCTGCAGCAGCAGGTTCAATTCCATATTCCTCTTTTAAAATATCAGCTAGTTCGTTAACTTCTTTAACAGTTAAGTTAACTAATTGTTCTGCAAACGCTTTTAAATCTGCCATTTTTCCAACTATTTAAAATATTAATACTATTAATTTTCTTTTTCTGATAATGTTTTTACTATTCCGGCCAGTTTACCACCGGCTGAATTGAGTGCTGAAACAACATTTTTAGCAGGAGATTGAAGTATCATTACTATATCTCCGATAAGCTCTTCTTTTGATTTGATATTTACCAGTGCTTCTAAATGCTGTTCACCTACGTAGACGGATTCTTCAACATAAGCAGCCTTAAGTAAAGGCTTCTCATGATTTTTCCGAAATTCTTTGATAAGTTTAGCAGGTGCATTACCTGTCTCGGAGAACATAATAGAAGTATTTTGTTTTAATACTTCATATAACTCATCAAACTTACCATCGAATTTTTCCAGGGCCTTACGGAGCAAAGTGTTTTTTACTATCTTCAATTCAATTTCTTTCTCGAAACATCTTCTTCGAAGAGTGCTGGTATCTTCTGCATTCAATGCAGCAATATCAGCAAGATAGAAATTTTTTGTATTGGATAATTGCTCTTTAAGATCCTCAATAACCGTATTTTTCTCTTCTCTAGTCATAATAAAACCGAGTTTACTTTTCTTCAAGTGCTTTAAAATCAACACGAATTCCTGGGCTCATCGTACTTGAAAGGTATATACTTCGAATGTAGGTACCTTTCGCTGCTGTAGGCTTAAGCCGGATTAAAGTATTGATAAATTCTTTTGCATTTTCAACTATTTTGGTTTGATCAAAGGATACTTTACCAATAGAAGTATGCACGATACCATATTTATCTACTTTAAAATCGATTTTACCTTGTTTCACCTCTTTAATGGCATTACCAATATCCATTGTAACGGTTCCGCTTTTTGGATTAGGCATAAGGCCACGTGGACCTAAAACACGTCCTAATTTACCAATTTTCCCCATTACAGGAGGCATCGTAATAACCACATCGAAATCAGTCCAACCTCCCTGGATTTTTTCGACAAAGTCATCGAGACCCACGTAGTCAGCACCTGCTTCTTTGGCTTCTTCTTCTTTTTCAGGTGTGCACAAAGCCAATACGCGAACATCTTTACCCGTACCATGCGGCAAAGAAACAACTCCACGTACCATTTGATTGGCTTTTCGGGGATCGACACCCAGGCGAACGTCAATGTCAACGGAGGCATCAAACTTGGTATTGGTAATTTCCTTTACCAGCCCTGCTGCTTCAGAGAGACGATAATTCTTTCCAGGTTCGATTTTTTCTAAAGCAATTTTCTTATTTTTTGTAAGCTTTGTCATCGTAAAAACTACTATTTTTATTAAATATCTGCCGGGAATGCACCTTTTACAGTTATTCCCATACTTCTTGCAGTACCCGCGACCATGTTCATTGCTGATTTAACTGTGAATGCGTTCAAATCCGGCATTTTATCTTCAGCGATCGTTTTCACCTGATCCCAGTTTATGGAAGCAACTTTATCTCTATTTGGTTCGGCTGAACCTGAAGATAACTTGGCAGCTTCTTTTAATTGCACTGCAACAGGGGGTGTTTTTACAATAAAATCGAATGATTTATCAGAATAAACGGTAATAACAACGGGAAGCACTTTACCTGCTTTATCCTGAGTTCTTCCATTAAATTGCTTGCAAAACTCCATTATGTTAACTCCTTTTGCACCCAAAGCGGGCCCAACCGGAGGCGATGGATTTGCAGCACCACCCTTAATCTGAAGTTTTATTAATCCTGCAACTTCTTTAGCCATAACTCATTATTTCAATAATTAAAATTAAGAATTGCATGCATCACTGCATCATTTGGAAGCATTCTGCAGAGCGTAACAGCTTTTATTTTAGCACTTATTCTTTTTCTACCTGCATAAAACTAAGTTCCAACGGGGTTTTTCTACCGAAAATTTTTACCATAACCTTCAATTTCTTTTTCTCATCGTTCACATCTTCAATAATCCCCGTGAAACTATTAAATGGACCGTCAATTACTTTGACAGACTCACCAACAAAAAATGGTGTTGTATTTTCTTCTTCACCGGCTGCCAGTTCATCAACTTTTCCCAATATCCGATTTACTTCGGACATGCGCAAGGGTGTTGGTTCTTCATCTCCCTTACCTCCAAGAAATCCAACCACGTTAGGAATGTTGGTTAAAATATGTGGAATTTCACCAACCAGGGCAGCTTCTATCAAGATATATCCCGGAAAGAAATTTCGCTCTTTGGAAATTTTCTTGCCGTTTCTAATCTGGTATACCTTTTCGGTAGGAATTAATACCTGCGAAACATAGTCCTGAAGGTTAAGGGAATTGATTTCACTTTCAATATATTCCTTTACCTTTTTTTCTTTTCCGCCCACAGCTCTAAGGACATACCATTTTTTATCAATCTCACTCATAATAATCGAACGATTAAGATCTAGTAGAACAGTCCGTAAATTAATTCCATCACCCTGCTAAAAGAAACATCCATGGCAAATACTACCAAGGCAATGATAACCGAAGCAATCATGACGACAACGGCACTGTTTTGTAATTCCGGCCACGTGGGCCAGGTAACTTTATGCACCAGTTCTCTATAAGCTTCTCCAATATATGTTTTTAATCCCATGATTTAAAATCGTTTGCACGGGAGGAGAGACTCGAACTCCCGACACCTGGTTTTGGAGACCAGTGCTCTGCCAACTGAGCTACACCCGTGTTTAGAAACATACCGATTATCCAACATTGTAATTTATAGAAAAACCGGTTTAACATTTTGTATATATAAAACAAAGATAAATCCGAAAAAACTCCGAATTTATCTTTTTGATTTTATCATACTATAAATTTATTCAACGATTTCAGTAACCTGGCCGGCACCAACTGTTCGGCCACCTTCACGAATCGCAAAACGCAGTCCCTGGTTGATAGCAACCGGATAAATAAGTTCGACTGTAATAGTTACATTATCTCCAGGCATCACCATTTCTCTTCCTTCGGGGAGAGAAATTTCACCTGTGACATCCAGTGTTCTTAAATAGAACTGTGGTCTGTATTTATTATGGAATGGAGTATGTCGTCCACCTTCTTCTTTTTTCAGTACATAAACCTCAGCTTTGAACTTGGTATGCGGTGTAATGGAACCTGGTTTTGCAAGTACCATACCTCTTTTAATCTCATTCTTGTCAACACCTCTAAGAAGCAGTCCAACGTTATCGCCGGCTTCACCACGGTCAAGAATCTTACGGAACATCTCAACTCCTGTGCAAACCGTTTTACGTTTTTCAGCACCCAGACCGATCATTTCCAATTCATCCCCAGTGTTTACAACTCCGGTTTCAATTCTTCCGGTGGCAACCGTACCACGACCGGTAATTGAAAATACATCTTCAACGGGCATCACAAAAGGCTTATCGATATCACGTGGTGGTAACGGAATAAACTCATCAACTGCTGTCATTAATTCCAATACTTTCTCTTCCCACTTATCTTCACCGTTTAGTGCTCCAAGTGCTGAACCGTGAATCACCGGTGCATTGTCACCGTCAAATTCGTAAAAATCGAGAAGTTCCCTAACTTCCATTTCCACAAGTTCGAGAAGTTCAGGATCATCGACCATATCAACTTTATTCAAGAAGACAACAATTTTAGGCACGTTCACCTGGCGAGCAAGAAGAATGTGCTCCCGTGTTTGAGGCATTGGGCCATCAGTGCCGGCAACTACAAGGATTGCACCGTCCATTTGAGCGGCACCAGTAACCATATTCTTTACATAGTCCGCGTGACCAGGACAGTCAACGTGTGCATAATGACGATTTTCAGTTTGATACTCAACATGCGCTGTATTGATTGTAATACCACGTTCTTTTTCTTCCGGGGCGTTATCGATTGAATCGAAATCCCTGATTGTAGAAAGACCTGTCTTTGCAAGAACAGTAGTAATTGCAGCAGTCAAAGTAGTTTTACCGTGATCAACGTGGCCAATTGTACCAATATTAACGTGCGGCTTGGACCTATCAAATTTTTCTTTAGCCATAACTCAAAGATTAGTATTTAAGATAAATTTATATTTAAATTATTTTTACTGTATTATCACCTGAGCCAATGACGGGAATTGAACCCGTGACCTCTTCCTTACCAAGGAAGCGCTCTACCCCTGAGCTACATCGGCTTAAAAATGAGAGCGGGAAACGAGGCTCGAACTCGCGACCCCAACCTTGGAAGGGTTGTGCTCTACCAACTGAGCTATTCCCGCAACAAACAGCGTTTAAAACATGTATGTGTTTTACCTTGTAGCTCAGGAGTCATTGACGAACACCAGACATATTTCAAACGCTTCAATTTGTGGGGAGAGGAGGATTCGAACCTCCGAAGTCATACGACAACAGATTTACAGTCTGCCCCAGTTGGCCACTTTGGTATCTCCCCTTGTTACCGAATTCGGGTTTTTGCCCTCACCGGTTGTTATTAATTCACGAGCCGATGGAGGGATTCGAACCCACGACCTGCTGATTACAAATCAGCTGCTCTGACCAACTGAGCTACATCGGCAAATATTTTAAATTAATAACCATGTTTCAACACGCGATTGTTTGAAGATTTTCTCCTGATACCATTTTATCAGATTATCTAAAAAACAAACCACTTTAGAAAGAACACCGATTTTGAAAGGGTTACATTAGCAATGCAACCTCCCAAAATCGGTTCGCAAATGTATGAATAAATTATTTATATCACAAAATAAATATTGGGATTTTTTTTAAGCTTTTTGCAGTGTTAAATGCCCCTTACTTTTTGCTTGTGTTTGGTTATTTGCCGACGTAGAGCATCACAAGCATTATCAGTGGATTGCTCGAAAGTTTTTGCCTGTTTTTTTACGAAGAGATCATTGCCCGGTATTTCAAGTCGGATCTCAGCAATTTTGTTTTCTGGTTGTTGGGTATTTGATAGCTTCAGAAAGACTTCAGCCCCTATAATATCATCATAAAACTGCATCAGTTTTTTAACCTTATCATTTACAAAAGTCTCTAATTTGTTATCAGCACTAAATCTTACGGAATTAATTTTAATGTTCATAGCACCTCCATTTTTATGCTCGGGGATGAGCTTGTTTATAAATCAACTTTAACTTCTCGAATGTATTGTGGGTGTATATCTGGGTTGCAGCTAGATTTGAATGTCCGAGGATTTCCTTGACCGAATTTAAATCAGCTCCATTATTTAACATGTGCGTTGCAAAAGTATGTCTGATAACGTGTGGACTCTTCTTTTTTGCTGTCGTAACCAGATTTAAATATTTGTTTACAATTCGGTAAACAAGTTTTTCATATAATTTGTTGCCGGTTTTGGTGATAAACAAATAAGCATTTATATGAGCACCCGGTTGTTGATCTCTCAAATGGATATACTCATGCAGCGACTGGCTTAAGGATTTTGAAATCGGTATTATTCTTTCCTTTTTTCGTTTACCAAAAACTTTTATGGTGCAATTTTCAACACCAGCGTCAATAAGTTTAGTATTGATAAGCTCTGATAATCGTATACCCGTTTGATAAAAGGTATCAAGGATGAGTTTATCCCTGGTGCCTTCAAAATCATCGGAGAATAATTCCTGTTCAAACAGGTTATCCATTTTATCCTTTTCAATGAAAACCGGAAGTGGTTTCTTGCTTTTTGGTGTTAAAACCTTATCCAGCGGATTTAACTTTAAGAGTTTGTTCCTTTGCAGGTGTTTGTAAAATGTTTTTAAAGTGGATAATTTGCGATTGACCGAGCGGGTTGAAATGCCTTTTTCCTGAATCAGATGTATCATCCACAACCGAATCATTTTATAATCGGTTGCTGTCAAGTCGCTTGTGTTATGATTATTCGTACAAAAGGATTGAAACTGTTCCAGATCCCTTTTATATGAAATTAATGTATGCGGTGAATATCGTTTTTCATCTTTAAGAAATGAAAGAAAATGTTGAATTACATTCATACGGAACACGAATAGTTGTTATAACATCTAATGGTGTTCCTAAAGAAGCTTATTTTCTTATTCTTCAGTTTGTTGCAACTGTTGAATGTATTTTGCCTTAATTACTTCCTGTCTTCTTGCTTCTGAAGGTTTCTTAAAGGCCTGACGCTCACGTAACTCTTTAATTACACCAGTTTTTTCGAATTTACGTTTAAACTTTTTTAAAGCCCTTTCAATATTTTCACCTTCTTTTAATGGTACTACAATCATAAATAAACATTTTTTAAGAACCGCAAAATTATAAATTATTTGATTAGAATACAAAATAATTTATATTAAAATTTCACTCAAATGAAACGTTTATTTATAGTACATGTTATTTGATGCAATAAATTGCAATTACTTCATTAGGAACAAATTTAAATTTACAATTTTTTTATAAAAAATTAAAACTTGAGAAGTGAATTTTAACCTTTTTTAACAAAGCCTACTTAAGTGTCACATATGGTTTTATCTTTTTAATATCATCATCAGTGAGTACATTGTTTTCTTTTAATTCATCAAGTGAGGTAATTGTTTTCATGAATTTACGGTATTCCAGGATGGCATTGGTAGTGTATTTGTCAATGTACGGATGACTGATAATTTCCTTAAATTCTCCGTTATTCAAATTAATTTTTTCAATTCTGTCCTGATCAAAATGTATTTTTATTCGGTTTGTATCAATTTTTTGTGGGTTAAAACCATAAATTTCTGAAAATTGCGAGTAATCGTTAAACCCGCCAAGTAAATTGCGATATTTTATGACCCGGTCTGCCAAATAATCTGGAATTTGAAGTTTTGTTATAAGTTCTGCCTTGGTGCAACTATTTATTTCAAGAGGAATGGTAATATGTTTTTTTTTGCTTTTTTCAGAGCTGTTTTCCGCTGTGTTTGTAATGTTTATATCTTTCTCAGGTATTGTTATGAAAGGTTTAAAAAGATTAAATGCCATGGTATCAATGGTATACAACTTTAGAAAATCTTCTTTTTGATAAAATTTACCACCCGATTTTCTAAAATTCATCAGATTTTTTATTTGCGAGGAATTGAATCCCATTGAGGTCAACTTGTTTTTATTTACCAGGTTTGGATCAAATTGCATGGGCTTATAAGTCTGCTGGTAGTTTTTTTGATTTCTGCTTTGGTAATATGAATTATTATTTTCTTGTTGTTCTGCTTTTTTACTTACCGAAATCTGAAATTCATAAATTTCATCTGAAAATCTGCTGAGATCATGTTGTTTGTTTGCAAACCGGGGGACGACATAAGAAGCGGCAATGGATAGAATCAACAACAAGGTTAATACGATAATCCCTGATCGTTCTTTAGAACTGAATGTAAGTAATTTATGTAATTTAAAGCTTTTCATGCCAATTGTCGATGATGTTGAAAATAATTACGACAAATTAAAATGAAAAGTTCTTTAAAACTTCATTGAAAATTACCGGTTCAACAATTGAAGCAGAGGGGTGAGAATGTTTGATTCTTTGATAAATACCAACAAAATTGCAATGGGAGCAACATATTTCAGCAAAAACATCAAGATATTTAAATATTGCACATTTAATTTGCCTCTATTTGAAATTTCCCGCCAGGTTTTTCCTTTACCATAGAACCATCCCACAAAAAGGGCAATGAAGAGCCCTCCCAATGGAAGAAATAAATTTGAAGACAGGTATTCGAGAATACCAAAAAAGTTATAATCTTTGATTTGAAATTTCGCAAAACCTCCCCATGACATGGCACATAGTGTGCCTAAATACGATACTGATACTGTGGCAAAAATGGTTGCATTTTTTCGTTTCATGTTGAGGTTTTCAACAAAAAATGCCACTACCACTTCGAGTACAGAGATGGAAGAGGTTAAAGCAGCAACTGAGAGAAGCAGAAAAAACAGCAAGGCAAAAAAATAGCCGCCGGTCATTTGTTGAAATATGTTTGGTAACGTAATAAATACCAATCCGGTTCCGGATGCAGGCTCAATTCCAAATGCAAAAACTGCCGGGAAAATAGCTATTCCTGCTAGTATAGCGATGGATGTGTCAGCGATTGATACAATGATTGCCGAATTGCCCAGGTTGTCTTTTTTGCTAATGTATGATCCGTATGTGATCAGGGTTCCCATACCAATGCTTAGTGAAAAAAATGCTTGTCCCAGGGCCTGAAGGATGATGCCTCCGGTAAGCTTACTGAAATCCGGTTTGAACAAGAAATTCAAACCGTCTTTTGCTCCCGGTAATGCCAAAGATCGGATACATAATATTATGATTATAAAAAATAAAACAGGCATGAGGATTTTAGTATATTTTTCAATTCCTTTTTTTACACCAGCCACAACGATCAAACCGGTGAGAAGCATAAACATGATTTGCCACATCACAGGTCTTAAGGTATTGGCTCTGAACGACTCAAACATCGTATTTAGTTGTTCAGGTGATTTGTTGTTGAAACCATTGATTACGGATTGATAAAGATATTCGAGTGTCCATCCTGCAACAGCTCCGTAAAAAGCCAATATGGTGAAAGCTGCAATAATCCCCATGACACCAACGAGGTACCATTTTCCCCCGGGCTTTAATTTCAAAAAGGCACCATACGGATTTCTCTGGGTGTTACGACCAATGACAAACTCGGATAACATAACCGGAACCCCAATGGTGAAGATGAACAAGATATAAACAAGCAAAAAAGCTGCTCCACCATTTTCTCCTGCAACATAGGGAAATCTCCAAATATTCCCCAAACCAATAGCTGAACCTGCTGCAGCTGCAACTATCCCAAATTTACTACCGAACGAATCTCTTGTACCCAGATCAATGGATGCCATAGTTGATGGTTATTTATTGTTGTTCTAAATTCAATGTTCAATAAAAAACACGGGTTAAAAGCAAAGGCATTAAAAAGCCTTCAGTTTGCTCTGAAGGCTTTAAATTAAATGTTTAAATTTCAATTCTAATTTCTGTCAATGCAATTTAGGTCTTCAAAAGCAATTTTTAATCTATCAATCATTGCTTTTTCTCCTTCACGCAACCAAACACGTGGGTCATATTTCTTTTTGTTTGGTTTGTCAGGCCCTTCCGGATTTCCTAATTGCGCTTGAAGATAATCATGGTTGTCAGCTTCGTATTTGCGGACACCATCCCAAAATGCCCATTGGGTATCTGTATCAATATTCATTTTTATTACCCCGTATGAAAGTGCTTCCTTGATTTCCTCTTTTGAAGAACCTGATCCACCATGAAATACAAAGTACACTGGTTTATCATCTGTACCATATTTTTCTTTGATGTATTCCTGTGAGTTTTTCAAAATCACCGGTTGCAGCTTCACGTTACCAGGCTTATAAACACCATGAACATTACCAAATGATGCAGCTACAGTAAAGTTTTTACTTACCTTTAATAATTCTTCATATGCATACGCAACATCTTCTGGTTGAGTGTAAAGCAACGAATTGTCAATATCGGTATTGTCAACACCATCTTCTTCACCACCGGTAACACCAAGTTCAATTTCCAGGGTCATTCCTATTTTACTCATTCGTTCAAGATATTTTTTACAAATATCGATATTCTCTTCGAGCGGTTCTTCGGATAAATCCAACATGTGTGAACTAAACAATGGTTTACCGTATCTTTCGAAATGTTTTTCACCGGCATCCAAAAGGCCATCGATCCAAGGAAGTAATTTTTTGGCAGCGTGGTCGGTATGAAGAATAACCGGAATTCCGTAAAGCTCTGACATGTTGTGCACGTGTTTGGCTCCAGATACGGCTCCGGCAATTGCAGCTTTCATATTTTCATTGGGCGCGCCTTTGCCGGCAAAAAATACAGCACCACCATTTGAAAACTGAATAATTATGGGTGAGTTAACATTTTTTGCAGCTTCAATTGTAGCATTTACCGAATTTGAACTTACAACATTTACTGCAGGAAGTGCAAATTCATTCTGCTGCGCAATATCAAAAACTGCCTGAACATCATCACCAGTTATTACTCCTGGTTTTACTTTTTCTAATACTTTCATTCTATATTATTTAAATGTTACACAATGATTACGGTCATGAATTTTTGGCAAATTTAAAAAAATAAATGATATGCGAAATTGTTACATTTTTTAAAGCCTGATAATTAACAGATAATTAATCTGAATATATTTTTAAAAGGGATAGCCGATACCAACCTGCACAGCAAATATGTCTTTCCGGAATTCATCGTTGTAAAATATCCATTTATAAGATGACTGAAGTGACGGATCCCTCAATTTCAATCCCAGGTCGATGCGAAACAGAAAGTAAGAGAAGTCAAGCCTGGCTCCAAATCCAGTACCTACTGCCATGTCGCGGTGAAAGTCGGTAATCTTAAAAAGTGAATTTTCACGAGTGTCTTCATTGTTAATTGACCAGATATTTCCGGCATCGAGGAACAGAGCACCTTCCAGAAGCCAGAATAATTTAAACCTGTATTCAAGATTAAATTCAAGTTTGATATCTGCCGTATTGTAGCCTAAAGTGTCGCCGGGGTAGGCTCCAGGGCCCAGCGTCCAAACTCTCCAGGCGCGTATGCTGTTTGCACCACCGGCAAAGTATTGTCGCTCAAAAGGAAGTGCTTTGGAATTATTGTAAGGAAAACCGGCACCGGCAAAAATTCGGTAAACAAAATTGTCCGTTCTGTTGATTTGAGTAGAATGCCTTAAATCAACATCAGCCCTGAAATATTGTGCATATTTTAACCCAAATACTTCATAGTTACCATCATTCCCTCTTTTAGTGCCTGATATTTTGTTTGCTACATTCAACAAATTCCCTGCAGCCTCCAGGTTAATTCTGGTAAATGTATAATCCAGATTTTTTTTACCGAGATTTTGATTGTTATAAACCAATGAATAATTGGTTGCTGCTACAAAGTGAGATCTGTAGCTATTTAACAAATACAGATTGTTTTGGTACAGCCTTTCAAACTCAGGATCCGGATCTGCATTTACGGCATTTACATCAATGGGATTAATAATATGGGTAATGTACCGACCTGCCTGCCAGTTATAACCGAAACGGATGTTTGTTAAATTTCCGGTGTAATACGGCCTGTCCTGGTATTTGTAAGAAACGGAGATGGAGGTTTTTGGGTTGTACCTGCTGATGAATTTTTCCGTGGCTACCGGAAGTAAAAACTTAGGAAATAATACCCTGCTTTCAATTCCATACTCGGCAAAATTATTATATACATCTGTTACAGGGTCCTGAATCCATTCTGTTGCTCCGTTAAACGTTAAATTGAATATTTCTGCCCCCTTAAAAAGGTTTTTATGCTGATAAACCAAATTACCACCGATACCAAAATCACCACCTGAATTGGTAAATTCACCGGCAACTGAATAATTTTGTCTTTTCAGGGGAACCATTTTAATATTGCAATCCAAAGGATACAGCGAATCACCCGGTTGAATTATTTGTTCAGAGAAATCAATATCAATCAACCGAAAAATACGCAAAGCAGACAGATTTTTATAAGTACGGTCAACGTTTTGTATATCAAATATTTCATTCGGTTCTACCTGGTTCATCTCTAAAATTATCGAAGGTTTGATGGTTCGGTTACCTGCATAAAAAAATTGAATACTATCAATGGTAAATGAATCACTTAAAGGAATTTTGTTTAGATCCATTTCATTGAGTAAATCGCGGGTTAAGTCGGGATAAATATTGACTTTGGCTACCTCATATTTTTTGTGTGGAATTACCTCTTTTCCCGAATTATGAATTGTTGCGTCCGTCACGTGCAGGTTTATTTTTACTTGTTTATTGCCAACAGTGCTGTCCAACTGAAAATGAACCATGTTACGTGAAAAATTGAAATACCCGTTTCTTTGCAATAATCTTTCGATTCTTCTTCGTTCTTCCTGCAGAAAATCCATATCATACTGCTTTCCGGATTCAATAAGGGTATTCACCGTGTCAGAAAGAATAAGGCTCCTGATGTTTGTATCTTCAAAAAAATATTGGATATCGTAAATGGAATATGGATCTTTTGCATTTATGTTGTAATTTGTTACAACTTTTTTATTGCTGTATTTCACTGTGTCAGTAACTTTGGCGTTATAATAACCTTTGTTAACCAAGTATTGATGCAACTGTTCTGTAGTCTTTTCGGTTAAAAGCTCATCGAATATGACCGGTTCTTCTCCGATTTTACGCAGCCAACGATGAAACCAATTGTTTTTCTGAGGATTTGATAAATTGTACAGCCACAAATGAAACTTAACACCAAAGACTCGTTTGTTTGGTTTTTGTTTGACGTAATTTTTAAGTTCGTTGTTTTTTAGTTGTCTGCTGTCTTTTACAATGGAATATTTTTCAAGAAGATATTTATTTTCAGGAACATACTTTGTTGTATTGCATCCTGATAAAACAATTACACACATCAGCCAGCCAAAAATAACCCTGTGATTCCCCATCCCTAGAAATGCTTATAATAGAATAATTTATCATCTTTGTGACAAAGATATATTTTTTACCAGAACAACCGTGATTAGCAAAACCAAAATAAAGGAAATAAGGCTTCTTAAAACCAAAAAAGGGCGCCAGAGAGCTGGTTCCTTTACAGTTGAAGGAGAAAAAATGGTGTTAGAATTGCTGCAGTCGGATTTTTATGTCCATGAAATTTTTGGTTTACCGGAATGGGGCGAAAAGATGATTGGTAATGAATCGTTTATGTCCAAATACCATGAAATTACTGAACAGGATTTAAGAAAAATTTCAAGTCTGACAACCCCAAACAAAGTACTGGCAGTTGCATCAACGAGGGATAATAAACTGAAAACTAATAAGATACATGGGGGATTATGTTTAGGCATTGATTCATTGCAGGATCCCGGCAATTTTGGCACCATTATTCGAATTGCCAACTGGTTTGGAATAAATCATGTTATATGTTCGAATGATACTGTTGACTTGTATAACCCCAAGGTGATTCAGGCAACGATGGGGAGTATTTTCAGGGTTCAAGTGTATTATGTTGATCTTGTTGATTTGTTATGTTCTTTGTCTTCAAATGTCCCGGTTTATGGAACATTTCTGGAGGGTGATGACATTTATCAATCTAATTTAAGCGACCATGGAATTATTTTTTTTGGAAATGAATCCATAGGAATATCAAACCCCGTAGCGCGTTTTATCAGGAATAAAATTCGAATACCATCTTATCCAAGAGAGAATAATACTATGGAATCGTTGAATGTATCTGCTGCAGTTGCTATTACATGCTCCGAATTCCGACGGCAGACCTCTCATTCGAAATGAAAGGATAACATAAATATACTTGAGTTTATTTTGTCAATGGAATTGGTGTACATCGGAAATTCTTCATGCTGGGCACCCGAAAGTACATTTAATATTCCGGCTGAAAGTTTTAGTTCAGTGGAAAATTTAAAATAGGGAAGGTAAAAATCAATACCGATCCCGGCCTCATAGGCAATATCGAAGGCATTCATACGAACATATACTTCACCATCTTCAGCAAATTCATTTTTTGCGGAAATATCGTACCTGAAATTAACACCACCGATGATATACGGTGCATAATTATTTACCCTTTTGGCCTTGTATTTTAATAAACAGGGAAATTCAATGTACGATGATTCAATGCTCATGGTATGCTCTAACTCACTTTCACCTTGTAAATCCCGGAACTTAATTTGTCGTGCACCAAATGATAAACCGGGTAAGAAACGGAATGTCAGGTAATTGGCAAGTTTAAAACTGGAAACCATCTGAACATGAAATCCGGGTTGAATTTTCGTTAAATCTGCAATCAATGAATCGGAAGGTTGTCTTGAAGCAAATTGCGACGGGCGTATGGAATAATCCATCGTGTTTAGCCCCAGAGTAAAACCAAAATGCACCGGACGTGAATCATATGCCGGGTCATTCTTTACTTTTGGTTTTTGGGCAAGAACGGCTACAGAAACAGAAGCTAACAATATAAAAACTGACAGTTTTTTCAAAATTATCAAAATTGAAATTCGGTTCATTATTGTATTAACGAAAACCGCACTAAAATAGTATTTTTAGTTTACAAGGAAGAAAATGTAAGGGTAATAATAAATCAAAATACATTCAGAATATTATTTTATACCGGTGTAAATGGAGCAAATGCCAAGTGTTAATTTTTTTGATGCTACATTTCGAAATCCGGTAAATTTCAATTGCTCTGCAAATTGTTTGCCCTGTGGAAATTTTTTAACAGAATTAGGAAGATACGAATAGGCTGATTGATTTTTTGAAAACAACCTGCCAATTACAGGTAATATGGATGAGAAGTACACCTGGTATATCTGTTTAACCGGGAATGTTTCCGGATTTGAAAATTCCAGAATCACCATTCTTCCTCCGTTTTTAAGAACTCTGTGGGCTTCCATAAGCCCTTTCTGCAGGTTTTCAAAGTTTCGAACTCCAAAAGCAACAATGATGGCATCAAATGAATTTTCTTCGAATGGCAGTTCTTCAGAGTCACCAACACCTAAATCAATGATATCCTCAGCATTTATTTTTCTTATCTTTTTTTTACCAAGTTCAACCATGTTTTCTGAAATATCAATGCCCGTTACCTGCTCCGGTTTTAATTTTAAACTTGCAATGGATAGATCGGCTGTACCACAGGCCAAATCAAGAATTGTTTTTGGTTGGTCGTTTTTCAACATGTTAATTGCCTTTTTTCGCCAGTAGTGGTCAATCCCAAGTGATAAAAAATGATTTAAAAAGTCGTATCTGTGTGCAATGCTATTAAACATTGCCTTTACCTGAACTTTTTTACTGTCATTGTTAATTTGCTTTGTTTTTTTCAAAATGTTAAGAGGTATTATCTGAGTGGCAAATATTACAGGGTCAAATATAACTGGTAATTCATTACCATTGCATTACCTTTGCCAAAAAATATTAAAATCAGGTAATATGGGTTCAAATAAAATAGCTTTAATTACAGGTGCAACGGCAGGAATTGGGGCGGCAACATCAAAAATACTTGCTGCTAATAATTTTGATCTAATCATTACCGGTCGAAGAAAAGATCGTTTGGATCATTTGAGCAATGAATTGTCAACAAAATATCATGTCAGGGTTTTAAAATTAAATTTTGATATTCGTGATAAAGATCAGACCGAAGAAATGATAGAACAATTACCCGATGACTGGAAGGAAATAGATATTCTTATTAACAATGCTGGTCTTGCTTCGGGGTTGGATCACATTCATGAAGGGGATACAAACGATTGGGAAAAAATGATTGATACGAATATTAAAGGCTTGTTATATGTTTCGAGGAAGGTATTGCCAGGCATGGTAGAAAGAAACAGCGGGCATATAATAAATGTAAGTTCCATCGCAGGAAAAGAAGCTTACGAGAAAGGCAACGTGTATTGCGGAACCAAGCATGCCGTAGAAGCGATAACCAAAGGAATGAGGATAGATCTAATAAAAAATAACATAAAAGTAACTTCGGTTGCTCCCGGTGCCGTAGAAACTGAATTTTCGAATGTCCGGTTTCATGGTGATGATGCAAGGGCAAAAAAAGTGTACGATGGTTTTACACCGCTGTATGCAAATGATATTGCGGAAGCAGTATTGTTTGTTGTTACAAGGCCTCCGCACGTTAACATAAATGAATTGCTCATCATGCCTGTTGCTCAGGCAAATGCATCAACCATTCACAAGGAATCTGTCCAATAATTCATCAGTATAGTTATATGGAAAAGAAAATTTCGCATGTCGATTTATTTAAATTCGTTGAAAATATATTTATACAACTGCAATTCAGCCCTGAAAATGCGCGTCTGGCAACAGATGTGCTCGTTTCGGCAGATTTAAGGGGCGTTGATTCTCATGGTGTAGCTCGGTTACCGGGATATATCAACCTACTTGAAAAGGGTAGGGCAAATGCACAACCGGATATTCAGATAGAGCATGAAACTGCCTCTACTGCCAGAATAAATGGCGACAGAGGTCTGGGATTGATTACCGGGCCGAATGCCATGCTTCTGGCCATAAAAAAAGCACAACAGGTGGGAACCGGCTGGGTAGGTGTGAATAATTCAAATCATTTTGGTATTGCAGCCTATCATGCTATGTTAGCCTTGAATTATAACATGATTGGTATTTCGATGACCAATGCAAGTCCTTTGGTCGCACCAACACATTCCAAAGAGCGATTGCTGGGAACAAATCCTATTTGCTTCGCTGCTCCGGCCGGTGCAGAACCATCATTTGTTATGGATATGGCTACAACAACTGCCGCCAACGGAAAACTTGAAGTATTGCAACGCAGAAATGCACCTGTTCCAACTGGTTGGGCCCAGGATGCAAACGGGCATGACACCAATGATCCTTACATACTGGAGAAGGGAGGAGCAATGAAACCTCTCGGAGGAGATCACGGAGGACATAAAGGATATTGCCTTGGAGCTATGGTTGATATTCTTTCAGCAATATTGTCTGGTGCGAATTATGGCCCTTGGGTTCCTCCGTTTGTAGCCTTTCTCAATCCCGGAGATGAAAAGGTGGGGGAGGGTATAGGTCATTTTATGGGGGCCATCAGAATTGACGCATTCCGTCCTGCAGATGAGTTTAAAAAGCACATGGATAACTGGATAAACCGGTTTCAGAAATCCAATACGGTTGAAGGGCAACAGAAGGTGCTTATTCCGGGAGAACCAGAACGTATCATTGAAGCGAAACGAAAAACAAATGGCATTCCATTACAACCAAAAGTATGGGATAGTTTGAATCATATTTCTCAGAAATATGATATTCCGATTTCGCATAACTCCGGTTCATAATCCGTTCTATTCCTCATTATTCATGAACCCTTGTTTTTTTAACACTTGAATAAGACTTTTCGAAAAAGTGATATTGTTTTTTTTCGTATAGCGATTATCAGTAAATACCTGCGCCAGCGTTTCTTTTTGATTTTCCTGCAGTAGCTTTTTTGTCAGGTCCATCGATTCTTTTTCTTCATAAATTTCATCAATGTCGTCAGGTGTATAGTCTTTGTAGGTATCATAATGCACAACTCCTTTAAGGGGCAGTCTGTCCGTTACGTCAGGTGATTCATCCGGATATCCTGCAACAACGGTGGTTACAGGTACAACTCCGGTTGGTAAATTTAAAATATTGATGATTTTTTCTGCCATGTATGTGGTTGTGCCCAGGTAGCAAATGCCCAGACCTTTGTATTCCGCAGCAATACAAAAATTTTGTGCTGCAAGAAGTGCATCAATAGAAGCAGTATAAAATGACAGAAAATTATCGTAGCCCGGATTGGCATTTCGTTGCTTACACCATTTATTGAAGCGATTAAAGTCGGCACAAAAAGTGGCTACCACCGGAGCTTGCATTACCATTTTCTGTTTAAAATGCGACTCCCATAATTTTTCTTTTATCTCCTGGTTTTTGGATATTACGATGCTGTATACCTGCATGTTTCCGGTAGTTGAGGCTTTGGTAGCAGCCAGTAATATTTCATCAAGGACTTCATCTGAAATATCTTTTTCCTTGAATTGTCTTATCGATCGATGATTTAAAATTGTGTTGATCATTTCTTATTAGCTTTATTTTTCTAACAAAATTAAACATTGTAAAACTGGTATTAAAGTAAGATAACAAAACTTTTATCACTTTTTTACAACAATAATCGTGGCAAAACCGTATTCATCGATAAAATAAATATTGATTTTTATAGTTATTAATTTTACTTATTTTAATTTTACAACCATTGGTTGATTAATTTAAAACTTTAATCATGAAACGTTTAGCTTATGTTTTCTCAGTATGCCTTTTAATTGCAATGTTGGCTGGTTCTTGTGCAGGAAGTAAAAAATGCCCCGCATATACTCAGGCAGAGACAGAGCAGTCAGATAACGCATAACACTTTTTCATCTCTTTCCACAACACTAATGGTTTTTTTGTGTTAAATAATAAGTATCTTTATGCTTATTATTAATGAACATGAAAAGAATCCGAATAGTCATATTTATCATATTTGGTATACATTCTTTACCTGTGTTCACCCAGGGAGAAATTGACGAGCAAAAGAAAATCCTTTACCGTGATGAACAAACTTTTGCCGGTTTCATTAACAGCAATGGCCTGGGAATTAATTACAGGTATGGTAAACGAATCAATGCTTTTAATAAAACCGTGTACGATGTTGACCTGGTTCACATCAAGCATTCCAAAGAGGAGAAAAGCCCGAGTCCGCTATATCCAAACGGACGAAGTTTCGTTTACGGGAAATTGAACAATTTTTATACTCTGAGAGGCGGAATGGGAATTCAACGCGAACAATTCAGAAAATTTGACAAAGGAGGAATCTCCATAAGGTTCTCTTACATGGGAGGTTTATCCGTAGGTATTCTCAAACCCATTTATTATGAATTTATTTCAAACGCTGCGGAACCTGAGCGAATAGTAGATAAATTTCCCGAAAATGATCATCCAACCATCATCGGAAGGGCTTCATTTTTCAAAGGTTTTAATGAATTGGAATTTCTGCCGGGAGGCTATGGAAAACTTGCCGTAACTTTTGAATTCAGTAAAGTTGATAAAGTTGTGCAAGCTCTTGAAACCGGAGTAACACTTGACGTTTTCTATAAAAAAGTTCCAATCATGGCTACTTCCAATAACAACATTGTTTTTCTAACCTTGTCGCTGGGTTATCGCTTTGGAAAAATTATTGATAAAGGAACAGGTCCGCCCGATGACGATCAGAATTTCAATGATTTTTTGATGCAGTATTAAAATCATAGGATCCGGATTGAAAAATGTTCTTTTCAAAAGTTAAACTTCCCCGAAACAATCCCGGGGCTGGCTATCTAACCTTCCACTCTGTTAAAAGTTACCATTTTTGGTACTAATGCGAATTTAGTGGAAAGGACTGAGTATAAATAAAGAAATTAATTGCTTAAAAGTGGCAGTAGCAGCAGTAGAAGGAAGTAATAGCAATCTCGTGATTTGCGAAACTGCCACTTACCTGTTTTGTTAGTTTAATCCATGTTCTTTTCTTCCACTAAAATG